>CAZRNW010000256.1:0-5705 GCA_964601535.1 uncultured Flavobacteriaceae bacterium | reverse complement strand
GTTATTTCCCAGGTATTTCATGATAAAAAAGATGAGGGTAGTGATAGAAGCAAGGGCCGAAACAAAGTAAGTATAGGCTGCCCATTTCAAAGCATCTTTTGCATCTTCGTGCTCGTGATTATAGGTAATTCCGGCACTGTTTAGCCATACTAAAGCCCTTTTACTGGCATCAACTTCTACAGGTAGGGTTACAAGACTGAACAAAGTTATGACACTTTGAAGAACGATAAAAATTAATAATAAAGTATTGCCCATGCTTGGTATTATACCTCCCAAAAACAACATCCCTATTGACAAAAAGTTTAGTATAGAGGAGCTGATCTGAACGGCGGGAACCATTTTACTTCTCATGGTTAACCATTGATAAGCACTAGCATGTTGCACTGCATGTCCGCATTCGTGAGCCGAAACAGCCGCCGCCGCCACATGTCTTCCATAATAAACATCATTACTCAAATTAACAGTTTTGGTTGCCGGATTATAGTGGTCGCTTAATTGTCCCTCAACGGAAACAACTTTTACATCGTAAATTCCTGATTCACGCAGCATTTTTTCTGCGACTTCTTTTCCGCTCAAACCACTCGACAAACGCTCCTGCGAATATTTCGCAAATTTTGATTTTAGGGTGGAGCTTACCACAAAGCCGATAATCATAAACACTATGCCTATCAGCAATAACATCGGATCAAACATATTTTCTTTTTTTAATTAATACAGCAATTTGTGTTCCATTGCTTATTTCATGACAAAATTACAACCGGAAAAGTCAGCTTGTTAAGTTCATTGGCACTTTGCCATGTTTTCGTAACATAAATTAACAAAGCGCTATTAGTAAGTAAATCAGTTCTTCTCTGCAGAAAGCGTTATAGAACTTAGCTTTATAGTTTATGGAATGAAGCAGAAATTTGAGGTAATTGAATTATAAATTCAAATTACGCTTCATTCTATTTTGTTTAAATTATTTAAGAAGTGATACAAAAACCATTAATATTCGTAACGAACGACGACGGAATCAGCTCACCGGGAATTTTGTTTTTGGTTTCCGTTGCAAAGGAGTTTGGCGATGTGGCTGTTATTGCTCCTGATAAACCGCAGTCAGGAATGGGGCATGCTATCACCATTAATTCCACAATCCGTATTAGCAAAACAAACTACCATAACATTTTTATTGAATACAGCTGTACAGGAACACCTGTAGATTGTGTGAAGATGGCGGTGAATAAAATTTTGCCGCGTAAGGCTGATTTAATTTTATCCGGAATTAACCACGGCAGTAATAGCTCCATCAATGTCATTTATTCCGGAACGATGTCAGCCGCCATTGAAGGTGCTCTCGAAAACACACCAGCTATCGGATTTTCACTTTGTGATTATAGTATTGATGCAGATTTTTCACAGGCAAAAAAACACATCGAAAAAATAATTTCAGAAACACTAAAAAACAAATTGCCGAAAGGTGTTTGCTTAAACGTAAACATTCCGAAATTAAAAAATGATGAACTGAAAGGAATAAAAGTTTGCAGACAAGCTACAGCAAATTGGGTGGAAGAATTTGATGAGCGCCACGATCCGTATGGACGTCCTTACTATTGGCTGACCGGAAAGTTTGTGAATTTTGAACCGGAGTCAACTGATACTGATGAATGGGCTTTAATGAATGGTTACATTTCAATTGTACCAACGCAATCTGATTTAACCTCGCACAATAATATTGAACCTTTAAAAAAATTATTACAATGAACTGGATACAAAAATTAGATAGTTTCTGGAAAGGGCTTGCTATCGGTGTATTATTTCCTGCCCTGTGCTTTTTTTGCTATTGGTTGTTTTTTTATAGCTACATGGGTTTCCCGGAAAGGTTTGTGAAATATTTATTGACCGGACAAATGCTAAGCAGCGCGATTAAAATTTGTGCTTTAGGCAATCTGCTTATTTTTTATTTTTTCTTAAACAGAGGAATAAACAAAGCAACCAAAGGAATTATATTAAGTGTGTTGTTGTATGTGGCTTTGGTTTTTTACGTCATGTATTTTTACGAAGGAGGATTTTAATAAGGTGAAGTACTACATCATAGCCGGTGAGCCTTCGGGCGATTTACACGCTTCAAATTTTATGAAGGAGTTGAATCTATTGGATAATGCGAGCGATTATAAATTTTTGGGTGGCGACTTAATGGAAAAAGTTTCCAAACGCAAACCAACCATTCACATTAACCAAATGGCATTTATGGGATTTGTGGATGTAGCCAAAAATTTAGGAAAGATTAAAAAGAATTTCAAAACAGTAAAAGCAGATATTTTAGAATACAAGCCTGATGTTGTTATTCTGGTGGATTATCCCGGCTTTAATTTGCGGATGGCACGCTGGGCTAAAGAAAACGGATTTAAAGTGTTCTATTACATTTCCCCAACAGTTTGGGCATGGAAAGAGGGAAGGGTGAAAATAATAAAACAGTATGTTGATGCAATGTACGTGATACTTCCATTTGAACCGCCTTTTTACGAAAAGTATGGATGTAAAGCTGAATTTGTAGGGCATCCTTTACTCGATGCGATTGAAGAGAGAAAGAAAACTTTATTGAGCAAAGAAGAATTCGTAAAGCAAAATGAACTCACACAAAAACCATTAATTGCCGTTTTACCGGGCAGCCGCAAGCAGGAATTAGACAGAATGTTTGATATCATGCTTCAATTCAAAGATCGTTTCAGTGATTATGAATTTGTGATTGGAGGAACAAATAATATTCCGAAGGAGATGTATAACAAAGCTCTTGAAAAAGGATTTAAAGTGGTTTACGATCAAACTTACGAGCTTATGCAATATTCAAAAGCCGGCGTTATAAAATCAGGAACATCAACACTTGAAGCTGCTTTATTTGAATTGCCTGAAGTGGTGTGTTACCGTGCCGGCGGTTTATCGTTATGGATTGCAAGACAAGTAGTAAATAAGGATTTGAAATATATTTCTCTCGTGAATTTAATTATGAACCGCGAAATCGTGAAGGAACTGATTCAGCAGGATATGACCGTTGAAAATATTTCTAAGGAGTTGAATGAATTATTAAACAATAACGAGCATCGCAGCAGAATAATTAACGATTACAAAGAATTAAAAACAAAATTAGGCGGAGTAGGTGCTTCCAGAAGAATTGCTGTTTCCATGTATCAACATTTAAAAAATATACTTCGACAAGCTCAGTAACCAATAAAAATTTAAAATGAAAAAAACTATTCTTCTAATGTTCTGTTTTGCAACTGTGTTCGCAGTTGCGCAGGATATCGTTTATATAAAAGTATTCGCGCACCTGAAAATTGAAGCGGTCACTTTTTCAGTTGAGAAATCAGCTTATACAGTGATGGGCGATGAAAAACCAATCCTGAAAAATAATGCAACAACTATTTTAAAATTAACTGCAGTGAACGACAGCGTTGAGGTGAAATCCTTTGAAACCGTTTATGGCCGTTTTAAAACAGTAAGATTTTCGGATGAAGCGACGGGTGGCGAAATGAAATTGAAACTAATTAGTCCGGATAGAAAACAGCGTATTTATCCCGACAATTATATAGTAACAACTGAAACCGGGAATCTGAAATTAATGAATGAAGTGAAACTGGATAATTACATTGCAGGTGTTGTTGAGGCAGAATCCGGCACACGGTCGACACCAGAGTTTTATAAAGTGCAAGCTATTTTGGCACGCACATTTGCTTTAGCACATCTGAACAAACATTTAGCGGAAGGTTTTTCGTTGTGCGATCAGGTGCATTGTCAGGCTTATTATGGCAAACCTCGCTTCGAAGGGATTACTGAAATGGTAGCGGATACAAAAGGAAAAGTTGTGGTAGATGAAAACTTAAATTTAATTGTAGCGGCCTTTCACAGCAATAGCGGCGGACAAACAGCAAACTCAGAAGACGTTTGGGGTACACGTACTTCCTATTTAAAAAGCGTGAATGATACTTTCAGTTTGCGCATGCCGAATTACAAATGGGAGCGTAAAATGGCGATTGATGATTGGCTAAGTTATCTTAAACTAAAACACAAATCTCCGATTGATGAACCTTCTGCAAAAGAACAAGCCTTAAACTTTAAACAGGATACCAGAAAAGTTTATCTGGAAGCTAGCAATATAAAAGTGCCGCTTAAAAATGTGCGTCAGGATTTGCAGTTAAAATCAACTTACTTTAATATTTATAAAGATGGAGATTCAGTTGTGTTCGAAGGAAAAGGATACGGTCACAGTTTAGGAATGTCGCAGGAAGGTGCGATGCGCATGACAAAATTAGGATACACTTATACGGATGTTTTAAATTTCTACTATCGCAACATTCAGATAATAGACATGCATAAGCTAGCTTTTTTCAGAGACGAGTAGTTGAGTTGAGAGTTGAGAGTTCGGAGTTGAGGGTAAGTAGTGGAATTTTGCTAACGCTTTTCCTGAACAAGTAACGAATCTGTTACGTACAGTAATTTTACAATACGCATGTTTTTCTTTATTGGATCGCGGATGATAAAAGAATTCAGGCGGCGGTTGGTTCTGTCGGTTATATAACTGATTTCTTTTAATTCAATATCATTTTTATATTGTTTCTCTGTATAAATGCAATTCATGGTATCCCTTTCGTAAGTTGTTTTTAAAACCACATCGCCATTGGCATTTCCTTTAAATGTTACACTGGTCAGTTGATTTTTTTGGTAGGTATAAGTAATGTTCTGAATAATCCATGCAACGGTATAGCTTTCGTTTCTCGAAATGACATTACCAACTGAATCAGTATTAAAAATAATTTCTTTGTAAGGACGGTTTTCGCTGTTTAAACAAATTTGTTTGTATTGTCTTGGCGTAATATCAAGATATTGAAAGCTATCTTCACTGATAACCGTCTGACTTCCTAAAATAAAATTACTTCTGTCGTTGCTTAAATTGGTTTCTTTCACCCGCCGTTCTTTTGTTAAACGGTTTTTTGCATCGTAATTATAATAACGGCTTTCGTAATAGGTACCATCGTTATAACGTTTTAAAATAAGGTTACTGTTTTGATACATGTAGACTGTTGAGATGGTATCATAAACATATTCGTTTTGAAAATAGACAGAACCATTGCTTATTAATCTTCTTTTCCTGTATACCGGAGCGGAACGATGTTCTTTTTCGATGGTTTTAACTATAGTGGTATAATAGAAACGCTTTAACAAACCAATGCTGTCGAATTCGTAAAAATGAACCAGATTTCTGTCAACCGGGGCCTCATAATCCTTTTTATCGATGATATCGAAGGTGATGGACCTGATTTTCTGTTGTTTGATGAAGGGCGTATTGAACTCTAGAAGCGGTTCGAAAGCAGATTGAGACGTAGGTTTTAAGGTTTGTGCCTTTGCAAAAAAACACAGTAGAATGAAGAGTATACTAAGCTGACGTTTCAAGTTGTTTCAGCGCTTCATTTACCTCTGAAACCGGTAATAAACAGGCTTTGTTTTTACACACGTAAATGAGGGTTTTTCCCTCAACAAAGCGCTGCTTCAAAATATCCAATTCAGAGCCTGAAGCGGCTATAACAAAAATCGCGTTTGGAATGTAGTGATTCGAGAGATCCAGCATCTTTTCATCAACATCTTTACCAACAATGCAAACCTCATGGTAATTATTCAGTAAATCGCTGTATAAAGAGGCCCAATTACTGTAACCGGCGCCATAAGACATGATT
>CAZRNW010000255.1:0-5741 GCA_964601535.1 uncultured Flavobacteriaceae bacterium | reverse complement strand
CGGAGAAACATTCTCAGCTAATTTTTTATTGTCAGTTGTATCATTACTTGCTAATTGTGTTTCACCGGCTTTTGCTTCCGCATTTTCAGGTTTTTGTTCTACTGCTTTTTGTATATAAATGGTTAATTTTTTTCCCGGTTTCAGTCCGCGTTTACCAATGTAATTCCATGTTTTTAAATCAGCAACCGTAACACCGTATTTACGCGCAATATCGCTAAGGCGTTGTCCTTTTTTAACCACATGCGTTAACTGAACTTCCTTTATGGCTGTATTTGCTAAACCTGCGTTCTCTGTATTCTGTGCTTTAATAGCTGCATAAATTTCGTTTTCGTTGGTTAAGAAAGTTCCTATTTTATCTTTTTGCAAACACAAAGCATTTCCGCCCGGAGGAATAATATCTTTACGGTACTGCGGGTTAAAATATTTTATTTCGTCAATACTTACATCTAATGCAGCACTGATCTGAGAAAAACTCATGGGTTCTTTCACAACAACTGTATCCACTTCAAAATAAGTTTTGCGCGGTACATCTGCATAAATATTATGTTCGGCTGTATAATTCATCACATAATTGGCAGCAATAAATGCGGGCACATAACCTTGTGTTTCTCTTGGTAAAAAGGGACGGATTTCCCAATATGTTTTTTTACCGCCGCTTCTGCGGATAGCTTTTGAGATGGTTCCAGGTCCTGCATTATAAGCTGCTAAAACCATTTGCCAGTCGTTAAACATCGAGTAAAGCGATTTTAAATATTCGGCAGCGGCAACTGTTTCTTTATACGGATCGCTGCGCTCGTCAATATAAGAAGTAACACTTAAACCATACATCTTTCCTGTTGGATACATAAATTGCCATAAACCTTGTGCACCTGCTTTTGAACGCGCATTTGGATTCAATGCAGATTCAATAACGGCAAGATGTTTTAATTCGAGCGGAATATTATAACGGTCGAACACTTCCTCAAACATCGGATAATATAATTGCGCTAATCCCATCATACGGCTCACTAATGTGCGGCGGCGGATGGTGTATAAATCAATAAATCCTTTTACATGCGAATTGTAAACTAAATCAAAAGGAGAAACCGCATCTAATTTGGCTAGACGCGCTTCAAATGTATAATCATCATAACGCGGTACACTGTCAGACTCAAAATGATATTTGTTGTTTTTAGGAAATGTTGGTTTCTGAAAAGCGTATTCAAGAACTTTCATATTAGCCAGACTATCCAACATGGCAGCAACGGGATCATCAGTCATTATAGACTGGGATTTAGCCGGAATGCTAAATACAGTCAGTAAAATCAAAATTGCTATATGTCTCAAAGTCCGCATCAATACTGGGGTTCAGGGCTTTTTATATTAATTATTACGCTCAAAAATCAAAGAAGTTACATAAATATCAAAAAAATACTGTAAATGCAACATGCAATGATAAAAAAAGAAAGTCGGAGAGCCCAGTTAAAGAATTATAATTTTTAACTTAGGCGTGTGAAAAAGAGAAAAGAAGATATTCCCTTGCAGTATTTCGAGAGAAATGTGATAATTATACTGTTTTCTGTTGTTTTAACAGGTTCTTTTTGCTTTTTAACATATTGGTATTTCAAGGCCTTTAATCCAATGATGTTTGTGTTAGGGGTTCCTTCAACCATTCTCATTTTTCATACTTTATGGGTATTTCTGAATCCGTTTGCAGTTATTTATGAAGATAAATTTGAAATGAAAAAAACCATGTTCAGTAATAAGCAATGGTATTTTATAGATATTAAATCGGTTGGAGAAGTAACAGTTAAAGGCTTTAAGATTACTTATAACGATGATGAAGAAGAAATAATTTCCACATTTGGTATCCGTGACTCACATAAAAAAGCTTTCCGCGATGCGGTGAATCATTATGTGTGTAAAAGTTTGGTTATTGAGCGTGCTGATGACGAATAGCCACTAATTTCACGAATGAACACTAATGTTTATATTAGTGTGATTCGAGCTTAGATGAACTCCACTTTTTTCTCTTTGAATCCTGAAACAGTTCCAATTTTATTGGCAGAATAATTACTTTTTTTCAGCCATGTTTCAAATTCATTTTCATTGGAGGAATTAATCGTAAACAACAATCCGCCTGAAGTTTGCGGGTCGCAATAAATCATAAAATCCAGATCTTTCATGCCGCTGCTATCTTTCTCGTATGCATTAAAATTTCTGGTTGTGTTATCCGGAAAAATAAATTGTGAGGTGTAGGAAATTAAATTTTCAAATGTTCTGATTTTACTTTTCTCAACTACTGCGGTTAAATTATTATCACCAATCATCTCCAATAAATGCCCTAAAAAACCAAAACCTGTCACGTCGGTTAAAGCAGTTAAGTAAGGTAATTTCCCCAATTCAAAACCAAGCGTATTTAATTCTGTCATCGAATTCAGAAGTATCGGATAATCATTTTCTTTCAAAACACCGCGTTTCAAAGCCGTACTGTAAACACCCGTGCCTAATGATTTTGTGAGATAAATACTGTCGCCTTTTTTTACAGTATTATTTTGTTTCAGATTTTTTCTTTCAACCAATCCGTTCACTGCCAAACCAAAAATAGGTTCTGTGCTTTCTATACTATGACCGCCCGCCAATGGAATTCCGGCTTTCGCACAAATTTCCCTAGCGCCATTTAAAACTCCCCTGGCACTTTCAGTTCCTAATTTTTCAGTGGGCCAGCCTAATATGGCAATTGCTAAAATGGGTTTTCCGCCCATTGCATAAACATCACTTATAGAATTTGCTGCGGCCACCTTCCCAAAATCAAAAGGCGAATCAACCACCGGCATAAAAAAATCGGTGGTACTTATTAAACATTGATTATTCCCTAAATCATAAACCGCGGCGTCATCATTGCTTTTATTTCCAACCAATAATTCCTTACACACAAAATCAAAATCGCTTTTCAGAATTTCCTGCAGAGCCGCCGGTGCAATTTTACAACCGCAACCTGATGCCTTACTTAATTGCGTTAATTTAATGCTTTCCATAGTCTGCAAAAATACGTTTTACTTTTTCAGCATTTACCACCGGATTGTCAGTATCCGTTTCAACAGGTAAAATGGTCTTTTTATTTTTGTGGGTGTGATTGTATTCGTATGCTTTATCGTAATACTTTAAAGTTAAAGCGGCGACATCAGCTAATTTCCCTTCATTGAGCCATTGCAGACAATCCTTCGCATTATTGGGCCCCAGCTGTTGTGAAATATTAATCACACTCTGTTTTAATTTTTCCACATCTTCTTTCCCATATTCATTTACCAGCCGCTGCACCCTTAATTCAAAGGGCATAATGATTTTTATAATGGGAGCTTCTTTCATCTGCAGCCAAAAAGGGTAAGGAATTTTATTGTAACCAATCGACATTGATTCGTCTTCAATTAACAAAGCTTCTCCAGGATTTACCGAACATAATTCGTTGTACAAGCTATTTTCAAACAGCTGCTGGGGTAATTGTGCAGGCTGACCAATACCTCCAAAGGCAGAACCTTTGTGATTGGCCAGTCCTTCCAGGTCCAGTAACTGAATTTCTTTTTTCAGATGCTTTAATATTTCAGTTTTCCCGGAACCGGTAGCTCCTCCGAGGAGAATTAATTTATAATTTTCCTCAAATTTTTGTAATACATGCCTTCGGTAAGCTTTATAACCGCCCTCCATAATAACCGCTTCCAATCCGGCAGTATTTAAAAGCCATCCAAAAGAATTACTGCGCATTCCCCCTCTGAAACAATACACTAAAACACCCTTTTTTTCAGTGTTTTTTTTGGTTTTTAATATGAATTCGGTGAGTTTTGGCGATACTATTTCCAGACCTCTCATAATGGCGTCTTCCTTGCCTTTGGCCTTATATAAAGTACCTATTTCGGCACGCTCAAGGTCCTCAAATAATGGAATATTAACAGCTCCGGGCATGTGTCCTTTCTTAAATTCGAGAGGAGAACGGACGTCAATAACCAGTTTTCCGGGACATTGCGTCAAGAATTTATCAACAGATATTGCCTCAGTTTTCATTGGTATTTCACTCGGTAATTATAGACAAAAGCTCACAGAAAGGGGGTTTTATTAAGAATTATATGTTAAAATTTAAACTGACAAAGCCCGTATTTCGTCTAAAAATAGTGGAAATTGTAATATAATTTCAATAATATTGTAATTACAACTTTTTGAAAAGGATTATTCTCATACTCGTTTTGCTTTTTGCAGTAGGTACATTTACTGATGCCTATGCACAGGGTCGTAAGCGTGAGCATAAAAATCAGAGAAGAGGCGGAGGTGGAAAACGCAAAAGTCATAAATTTTCTGGCGGCAAAAGCAGCGGAGGTTTTTTTGCAAGAGTGTTTTCAGGTAAAAGAAGAATTCCGGGTGGCTGGGTATATAAACCAACCCGTCCCGGTAAAAAACAAAACATGGAGCAGCGTCATTTATTTACACGCTACCGTACTAAAAACAAACGCTATAAAGATGGAATTCAAGCTCGCTTAAACCGCGAAAGGGCTAAAAAGAGAGTAAGAGGAAATGCTACTTTCCATAAACGCCGATATTAATATTCATTTATAAATTAATCCCGCTCCAAAGGCGGGATTTTTTATTTTTACCCAAATTATTTTATGAACGTTTTAATACTTGGCTCGGGTGGACGTGAACATGCATTTGCGTGGAAGATTGCCCAGAGCAAAAAATTAGAAAACCTTTATATCGCTCCCGGAAATGCCGGCACTGCACATTGCGGAACTAATGTTAATATTAGCGTAAATGATTTTGAAGCGATAAAAGCTTTGGTTTGGGAAAAGGGAATTGACATGGTTTTGGTTGGTCCCGAAGACCCTTTAGTAAAAGGCATTCATGATTATTTTTTGCAGGATGAAGTATTAAAGGATATTCCTGTGATTGGTCCTAAAAAAGACGGCGCGCAATTAGAAGGCAGCAAAGATTTCAGTAAACAATTCATGATTAAGCATGGTGTGCCTACAGCTGCTTATCAAAGTTTTACGAAAGCAAATGTAAACGAAGGAAAGAAATTTCTGGAGACCTTAAAACCACCTTATGTTTTAAAAGCAAGCGGTTTAGCAGCAGGAAAGGGTGTTTTAATTATCAACGATATTAATGAAGCAAAGAAAGAATTAGAAAACATGTTGCTGGATGCCAAATTTGGCGATGCATCATCAACGGTTGTAATAGAAGAATTTTTACATGGCATCGAACTTTCTGTTTTTGTGTTGACGGATGGAAAATCTTACAAAATTTTACCTGCCGCAAAAGATTACAAAAGAATAGGCGAGGGCGATAAAGGATTAAATACCGGGGGAATGGGAGCAGTGAGTCCGGTGCCGTTTGCGGATGAAGCTTTTATTAAGAAAGTGGAAGAGAAAGTGGTAAAACCAACCATTGCAGGTTTAAGAAAAGAGGGGATTGATTACCGCGGTTTTATTTTTATTGGTTTAATGAATGATAAAGGAGAGCCATCCGTAATAGAATACAATTGCAGAATGGGCGATCCGGAAACAGAAGTGGTAATACCGCGTATTAAAAGTGATTTTCTGGATTTATTAGAAGGCGTTGCCACACAAACGCTCGATAAAAAAAGTTTTGAAACCGTAAATGAAACAGCAACTACTGTTGTAATTGTCTCAGGAGGCTATCCCGAAGATTATGAAAAAAACAAAGTTGTATCGGGTTTAGATAATAATGAAGGCTCTCATGTTTTTCATGCAGGC
>CAZRNW010000254.1:0-5770 GCA_964601535.1 uncultured Flavobacteriaceae bacterium | reverse complement strand
TTTGTTCCGAAATAAGCTTCTTAGCCCGTCTGTTAATCTGTAAACTTCTGAATATTAAAATTGAAAAAACAAGCACTGCGGCTGACCCCAGGATAAAAGAATTTTTTATTGTTTTCTGCCGGCTCAATTCAGTTTCATTAATCTTACTTTCTTTGTTTAACAATTCTATCTCTTTCGCCTGCCTTTCCGTGTCAAACTTTGCCTGTGCCTCCGAAAGAGCTTCTGCGTTCCCTTTTCTGTAAATACTGTCTCCGCATACTTTTTCCAACCTTGCATATTTTAGTGCTTCGTAATTTATTGATATCCGTCCATAAGCTTCATACAATAAATCCGGGTTATTTTTAATAAAATCGTCTGTTATAACCTTCAGTAATAAATCGTTTGATGCTTTATAATTCTCTGATAAACTCAAACCGGAACCTTTGGAAATGATAGATTGATAATAGAAAAAATTATCACCGGCCTTTAAGAGATAAGCCATTGCGGAATCCAAAACTAACAACCCGGCTTTGTATTTTTTTTCGTTTATTAGAAAAGAGCCCAAGGAATAATAACCTCTTCCTATACTCGCCGGATTGCCATATTCTTTTCGTCCGATAATTGATTTTTCTAGCGAAGCTTCTGCTTCTGATTTCCGATTCGTATTAACATAAACATCCGAAAGATTATTGAAAATTATGAATTGACTTTTTATATCTTTTACTGTCTTAAAAAGATCAAGTGATTTCAGGTAATATTTTTCTGCCGACTTATAATCAAATTGCACATGGTAAAGAATAGCCAGGTAATTATAGGCATGTGCTGAATTAAGTGTATCATTTGATACTTCAGCCTGTTTAACGGCTTTTAAATTAAATTCAAGCGCTTCTTTGTGAAGTGCAAGTTCACGGCAAGCTACCGAAGAATTTAAATAAGCATCAATCAATGTTTTGCTATTATTTAACTTCAAGGCAAGCTCTTCTTGTTTTTTAGAGTAGTGAAGAGATTCCTTTGGTTTTTCAAGACTTAACTTGGTTGAAATTTTGTTGAGTATGCTTAGTTTCTGTAAATCATCTTTAACATTTTCCAATTTATTTATCCAAACACTAACACTGTCAGAATTTACTTGCTGGCTAAAAGACCTTGAAAATGAAAATAAAATGATAAGTAAAATACAATAGATTTTACCTGTAAAAAACAAAAAACAAGTATTGGATTTTACTCTACCCAACTTTTGTAGTATTTACCATCATCAATGCCCATTGCATCTTCGGTAACCATCAGCGGCCTGAAAGTATCCACCATTACAGCTAATTCCTGAGTTTCTTTCTGGCCAATGCTGCGCTCCATTGCGCCGGGTGCCGGGCCATGTGGAATTCCTTTAGGGTGTAAAGTAATATGTCCTTGTTTTATATCGTTACGGCTCATGAAATCACCGTCAACATAATACAACACTTCATCACTGTCAATATTGCTGTGATTATAAGGTGCGGGAATTGCTTTCGGATGATAATCGTATAGGCGCGGACAAAACGAACAAACTACAAACGCAGGTGTTTCGAATGTTTGATGCACAGGCGGCGGCTGATGCACGCGGCCGGTTATTGGTTCAAAATTATGTATGGAAAAACCCCATGGGAAATTATATCCATCCCAGCCAACTACGTCAAAAGGATGCGATGCGTAAAGTACTTCATGCATCATTCCCTCCTTTTTTATTTTAATTAGGAAATCTCCTTTCTGATCAAAAGTTTCCAGTTCACCCGGTAATTTAAAATCGCGCTCGCAAAACGGTGAATGTTCTAATAATTGTCCGGATGAATTTTTATAGCGTTTTGGCGTATAAAACGGATGAAAACTTTCGACATAAAAAATTCTGTTCTCAGCAGTTTCAAATTCCATCTGATAAATCATGCCGCGAGGAATCATTAAATAATCACCGTATTCGAAAGGAATATTTCCCATGAAAGTACGCAACACGCCTTTTCCTTTGTGAATGAAAAGCATTTCGTCAGCATCCGCATTTTTGTAAAAGTATGTTTTCATACTTTGTTTGGGAGCTGCTAAACCAATGTGGCAATCGTGATTAAATAAAACGGTTTTGCGGCTGTCTAAAAAATCATTCTCAGGTTTTATTTCAAAGCCTTTTAATAAAAGTGCTTTAATGTTTTTTTCGATGGCAACTTTAGGTGCTACCGAATAACTCTTTAAAATTTCTTTAACTTGTGTTGGACGGTGAACGTGATATAACAACGAAGAAAATCCGTTGAAGCCTTCCGTTCCAAATAATTGTTCGTAATAATGTTTCCCTTGGGGCGACTGGAAAACAGTGTGCCGCTTTTGCGGAAAATTACCTAGCTTGTGATAGATGGGCATATTAGTGTGTAGTCGCCTTAACGTGAATTTTGTGAGTAGCGGTTAAGGTAATTGGCGTAGTTGCTGAAAGTGATTCGATTTTATATTTAAAGTAAACCGAGTTTTCCATGAAACGGCCTTTCAGATTAGGGTCGTTGACATGAAGGGTAGTCGTTTTTGCTGTTGGGCTAATCGCATCATTTCCTTCATTATATTTCCATGAAACCTGTTGTTCAGGAAGATTAGTAGCGTTAATGTAAAACTTAACCCATTTAATAAATCCGACGTTTCCGGTTGAAGGGGTTTTAACCGCTAAATCAAACTGAGTATATTTTGCTTCTCCAACCAAATTAGCATCCGTATTATTCTTCTCTAATTCGGCATTAATGTTGGTTAAAACATCCGGCGATGTTAATGTATAAGTCATACCGGTAGTCATGGTTGGGATGGCAAGATCTGTTGAATAAGTAATATCGAATTCTAGATATGCTTTCTTTTTAGAACAGCCGAAATACAATGCCGCCACTAAGACAATAACTGAAGAAATAAATATTTTTTTCATGCTTCTCTTTTTTAAAATTTAATCAAAGGTTTAAGCCTTTAATTAAGCCCTATAAAGATAAACCTTTTTTTATTATTTCAGAAAGATTTGGCCTTAATCTGCTTTTATAAACCGAGAGGCATTCGGGACCGTTTTTAATGCGGCCTTTGCGCAATTTACGCTGTTCCTCAATAGGTAAGGCTGCAATTTCCATGCATTTAGGCGTACAACAACCCTGCATTTTTTCTTCACATTCAGGGCATTGGATAAATAACAAATGACAATCATCGTTTTTACAATTCACATGCCTGTCGTTAGGTTTTCCGCACTGATGGCATTCCGATAAAATATCCTCCGTAATACGTTCGCCAATGCGTTCATCAAACACAAAATTGATGCCTCTGAATTTGCTGTCTAAACCTTGTTCTTTTACTTCTTTAGCATACTGAATAATTCCACCCTGCAAATGATTTACGTCTTTAAATCCTTTGAATTTAAAATAAGCGCTTGCTTTTTCACAACGGATGCCACCGGTACAATACATCACAACTTTTTTATCTTCTTTGCCTTTTAAATGCTCAATTACCAATGGTAATTCTTCGCGGAAAGTATCCGCATCCGGACAAAAAGCGCGGTCGAAATGCCCGACTTCGCTCTCATAATGGTTGCGCATATCCACAACAATTGTATTGGGGTCGTTTATGGCATCATTAAACTCTTTGGCATTCAAATATTTTCCGGTATCTGAAGCATTAAAGTTTTTATCGTTAATGCCATCAGCAACAAAGTGTTTTTTTACTTTTATAACAAGTTTATAAAATGATTTTCCATTCCCGTCGACGGCCATTTTAAAAGGAACATCTTTAAAATAAGGATTCGAATAAATTAGTTTTACAAACGCATCCCAGTTATGTTCCGGCACATTCATTTGCGCATTAATGCCTTCTTCCGCAATGTAAATGCGTCCGAAACAATTCAATTCATTCAGTTGAATAAATAAATCGTCGCGTGTTTTTTGCGGATCAGAAATGTTCACATAACGGTAAAACGATAAAGTTTTTCGCTGGAAAGATTCTTCCTTCAGGCGTTTTTTGAGTTCGTCTTTCGCGACTCTATTGATTAGTTGTGCCATTTTAATAGATATAAATGCAAGTTATACTATTATACAATTTGTGAATTGGTGAAGTGGTTAGTTAGTGAGGTGTAAAATTCACTAATTCATCAACTCTTTAATTCACCAATTGAAAAATTATCTTTACGTTTGCAAAGGTAGTTTAAATACCTTGTATTTTGAACTGATTTACATCATGGATACGAAAGACCAAAGAATAATAATTATAGGCGCAGGCGGACAAATTGGTATTGAACTCGCCAATGAACTCAGTAAAATTTATGGTGATACAAATGTGGTAGTGGCCGACTTAAAACCTATTCCAGCTTTACCTCAAAATCCATTCGAAAAATTAGATATTTTAGATAAAAACGCTTTGTTCGATGTAGTTAAAAAACACCAGATAAAACAGGTTTATTTATTGGCGGCTCTGCTTTCGGCAACCGGTGAACAAAATCCTTCCCTTGCATGGAAATTAAACATGGAGGGCCTATTTAATGTACTTGATTTAGCTAAAGAAAAACACATTAATAAGGTCTATTGGCCGAGTTCGATTGCAGTATTCGGACCAACAACCCCGCGCATAAACACACCCCAGCAAACCGTTATGGAGCCATCGACGGTTTACGGTATTAGTAAACAAGCGGGTGAAGGCTGGTGTAATTGGTATTTTAATAAACATGGTGTTGACGTAAGAAGTATCCGTTATCCCGGATTAATAGGCTGGAAATCGGCCCCTGGAGGTGGCACTACCGATTATGCAGTGCATATATTTTATGAGGCTTTAAAACATCAGAAATACGAGTGTTTTTTATCGGAAAATACGGCTCTTCCGATGATGCATATGGAGGATGCAATTAGAGGAACCTTAGAATTAATGCATGCCCCATCAGATAAAATAAAGACCCGTACAGCTTATAATTTATCGGGACTAAGTTTTACCCCAAAAGAAATAGCCGCTGAAATAAAGAAACATATCCCCCATTTTGATATCAGCTATAAGCCCGATTTCCGTCAAAATATCGCAAATAGCTGGCCAGCAAGCATCGACGATGCCACTGCCCGCGCCGAATGGGGTTGGAAGGCCCATTATAATCTCCCGCTTTTGGTGGAAAACATGTTAAAAAACTTAACACGTTTAGTAACCAAATAATGTAACTATATTTGGTACTGAACCGTACAAATAAGTGTGTTTGATTGTAACGGGTTTATCGAATAAAAGATACAATTAAGCTAAAAGCAAAAAACGCTAAAAAATTAAATTACTATATTTGATTATAGAATGAGGAAATTTACTTTAATAATTCTTTTTGTTTATGCTGTTTCTCACGCTCAATCTCAGGACTTCGAGGTGAACGGAAAAGACACTACAAACCTTGTTGATGCCCAGGGCAAAAAACAAGGAAAATGGATTATTAAAGGCAAGCACAAACCCGGAACTTGCTACCAGCCCGAACAAAAAGTTGAAGAAGGAAAATACACCGATAACCGCAAAACCGGTGTTTGGATTGAGTATTACTGCAACAGCAACATGAAAAATAAGTTAACTTTTGTTAACGGCCGTCCCGATGGATACGCTATCATGTATCACGAAAACGGAAAAATTTCTGAAGAAGGAAACTGGAAAGCCAACCGCTGGGTAGGTAATTATAAATTATATCACGAAAACGGACAGGTACAACATGAGTTTGTTTTTAACCAAAATGGTAAGCGTGACGGACAGCAAAAATACTACTATGAGAACGGACAGGTAGCAGTAGAAGGTAATTTTGTGAATGGTAAAG
>CAZRNW010000253.1:0-5773 GCA_964601535.1 uncultured Flavobacteriaceae bacterium | reverse complement strand
TTCCGTTTTCAGAAGCATGTTTTACCATGTCTAAAAATCCTGGATTTAAATAAGGCTCGCCCTGAAAATAAAAGGTAAGATTTACCAATGTACTTTTTAATTCGGCGATAATTTTTTTGAAAAAATCAACATCTAACATTCCTGTTGGACGTGTAAATTGACGCAGACCACTAGGGCATTCCGGACAACGTAAATTACAACTTGTTGTGGGTTCAATAGAGATGCTGATGGGCATCGCTTTTAAAAATGGTTTTTTGTAAATTTTTGATATATAGTAAGATGTAAAAACCCTCGCGGCATTTATGATTTTCCAAAAACTGATTTTGGATAGTATGAGACTGAATTCCTTCAAAATTTTTGTTCCAATTCAAAGGTATAAATAAGCACCTTTAAAACTAAAATTCCTTCTAAAATAAAGTTTATCGATTGAATGATGACATTGGTCAGAAAACACTTATTTAGAATTATTATAAATTACCAATTGTGTTAAAAATATTTAAATTTTACGGTTTATTTCTCATTACTTCTGCTAAATTTGCCCCCAATAAACTGTCATTATAGTGTCATTTAGCAATCTAAACCCCGGGAGTTCTTCCTGTAAAAATATGAATAGCCGTATGTTTCATTTTTCTTTCAAATCCTTGCTCGGCGTAGTAATGATGTTGGTCCTTTTTTCAGGCAACATTAGCGCTCAGGATGGAGCAAAATTATTTAAGCAAAACTGCGCAGTTTGTCACGCTTCGCATACCGACCAGAAATTAACCGGTCCGGGATTAAAAGGTGTTTTCGACCGTGTACCTCCCGGCGACTGGATGAAGAAGTGGATTCTCAACAATGAGAAAATGATTAAAGGCGGAGACGCTTATGCAAACAAAATTTTCGGTGAAAATGGCAAGGCTGCAATGACAGTTTTCGAAGGTCAGATTGACGATAAAGGTGTTGATGCTATCATTGCGTTTTTAAAAGGTCCTGCTCCTGTAGTTGTAGTTCCTGGTAAACCGGCTGGCGGAACCGGTACAGAAGGAGAAGAAGTAAAACCCGGCATCGAACCATTGTATTTTGTTTTAGGTATTGTTGTTCTCTTAGCAATTTTCATCACTACTTTCCGCAGCGTTCGCACTTCATTGCAAAACTCTGCTAACCGCAGCGAAGGTTTACCAGAAAATCCTGACATGACTTTTTTCGAGGAAGCAAGAGCATGGATGAGCGGTCACCGCCGTTTTGTTGGCGTTATGTGCATCGTTATCGGTTTTATGGGAATGAAGAGTTGCTGGGATGCTTGTTACGATATTGGTGTTTATTATGATTGGGAAACTAACAAAGGTTACCATCCTGAACAACCTATAAAATTCTCTCACAAAATTCACGCGGGCGACAATGAAATTGCTTGTCAGTATTGCCACAACACAGTTGAAAAATCACGTCACGCAGGTATTCCTTCAGTGAATGTTTGTATGAATTGTCACAAAGGAATTCAGGAAGGACCAACCACCGGAAAAACAGAGATTGCCAAAATTTATGCAGCGGCAGGTTTCAATCCAACCACTCAAAAATACGATGCGGCACCTTCTAATCCTTTAAGCTGGTTAAAAGTTCACAATTTACCTGACCATGTTTATTTTAATCACTCACAACATGTTGTTGTTGGTAAAATTGATTGTGCAAAATGTCACGGCGATGTAAAAGCAATGACTACCGTTGAACAAAAAGCACCGCTTACAATGAGATGGTGTGTTGATTGTCACCGCACAACAGAAGTAGCAATGGCAGGTAACGCCTACTACGACCGTTTACACAAAGCATTAAAAGAAAAATATAAAGGACAGTACGACGTTAAGTTCACAGTTGATAAAATCGGTGGACTTGAATGTGCAAAATGTCATTATTAATAACACGGTACTAACGATAATTATATAGATGTCTATGTCAAAAAAATACTGGAGAGGCTTACCCGAATTAAACGAGAGCCCTGAGTTTTTAAAGCAACATCAAAGCGAGTTTGCTGAACCACTTCCGATAGATGAATTTCTAAACGGAGAAGAGGAAGAAAAATCCGGCACAAGCCGCAGAGATTTCTTAAAAGTAATGGGCTTTTCTACAGCAGCAGTTGCATTAGCTGCCTGTGAAACACCCGTTAACAAAGCAATTCCTTACGTTGTAAAGCCTGAGGAGGTAACTCCCGGTGTAGCAAATTTTTATGCTTCCACTTTTTATGATGGGCACGATTATGCTTCAGTGTTGGTAAAAACACGCGAAGGCCGTCCGGTAAAAATTGAAGGTAATGAGCTTTCAAAAATTTCTAACGGCGCAACAAGTGCACGTATTCAAGCTTCGGTTTTAGGTTTATATGATGGTGCCCGTTTAACCGGTCCAATAATGAAAGGCGGTCCAACTACCTGGAAAAATGTTGATGATGCTGTTGGAAAAGCTTTAGGTTCTGGTGATGCAGTTCTTTTAACCTCAACAGTTATCAGTCCTTCTACAAAAGCCGTTGTTGCCGAATTCACTGCAAAATATCCGAAAGCAAAACACGTCACTTACGATGCGGTTTCATATTCAGCATTAAATGCAGCGAATAAAAACGTATTTGGAAAATCTGTTGTTTCATCTTACAATTTCAATAAAGCAAAAACAATAGTTGGTATTGCCTGCGACTTTTTGGGAACCTGGTTAAGTCCGGTTGAATTCGCTAATCAATACAGCAAAACACGTAAGGTTAGCAAAGAAAATTCTGAGATGAGCAAGCATTATCATTTCGAAGCTAATCTGTCTTTAACAGGTGCAAATGCTGATTACCGTTACATGGTTAAACCATCAGAGTACGGAAAAGTTGTTGCTGCTTTATTTAATGAAGTGGCAGGCGCAACCGGCGGCTCAAAAGTTTCAGCTGATACTAAATTAGGAAATGCAGAAGCAGAAAAGGCAATCTCAAAAATTGCAAAAGAATTAGTTGAAAATAAAGGCAACTCTTTAGTTGTTGCTGGTGCAAACGATGAAGGCATTCAAACTTTAGTTAACGGCATTAATAAAATGTTAGATAACTATGGTAAAACTGTTGATGTACAAAATCACTCGAACTTAAAACAAGCAAACGATAAAGCGTTTATTGATTTAGTTGCTGACATGAATGCAGGAAAAGTTTCTGTTTTAATGACACACAACTGTAATCCTGTTTATACAGCCCCTGCATCTTTAAAATTTGCTGAAGCCTATAAAAAAGTAGCGATGAAAGTTTCTTTCTCGCAAGTGCTTGATGAAACTTCACTTTTGGCTGATGTACTTTGTCCGGATAATCATTACCTCGAATCATGGGGTGATGCCAATCCGAAAGCAGGTCACTTCAGTTTACAACAACCAACCATCAATCAGATTTTTTCTGCGCCGCGTTATGAAGGCACACGTCAGTTCCAGGATACATTATTAGCTTGGGCAGGTGTAAAATCAAATTACTATACATACTTACAGGCCTACTGGCAAAATCATATCTTCCCTCAACAAGGAAAATATTTAGATTTCGCTTCTTTCTGGGCACATACTTTACACGATGGTGTTTTAAAAGTAAATATTGCAAAAGAAACTCCGGCAATTGTAATGGCAAAAGATTCGGCAGGTATGCCAATCATGAGTGGCGTCGCAGCTGCTATTGCTGAGGTTATCGATTCAGTTAAAACTGAAGAAGTAAAACCTACTCCTGTTAAGGAAGCAGTAGTTGCAGCAGAAACATTACCAAATCCTGATTATAATAAGGCAGCTTCAATGGCAACTTCAGTTAAAGGTGGTGCATTTGAATTAGCTGTTTACGAAAAAATTGGTTTAGGAAACGGAAATCAAAGTAATAATCCATGGTTAATGGAATTACCTGATCCAATTTCTAAAGTAACCTGGGATAATTATATTACCATGGCTCCTGCTGATGTAAAAGCAATGGGCATGGGCGAAATGTTGCGTCAGGATATTATGGGAAGCATCGCTACCATTACTGTAAATGGCGTTTCAATTACAGCTCCTGTTTATCCTCAACCTGGTCAGGCTCCCGGAACAATTGGTTTAGCTTTAGGTTACGGACGTACAGCAAAAACTTTGAAAGTTGCTTATAATAACCAGGAGCAAAAACCTGTTGGTGTTAATGCCTTTGCGGTATTAAATATTTCTAACGACACTATTCAATTTGCTTCACCTTCAGTTACTATTGCAAAAGCAGATGGAACACATCAGTTTTCTGCAACTCAGATTCAGCATACAATAATGGGTCGTGAAGAAGCAATCTTACGCGAAGTTTCTTTAAAAGAATATAAAACAAAAGATAAAGAAGCTTGGAATCCTCGTACCATGATGCAAACGCACGATGGTAAAGTTCCTATTGAGAAAATTGATCTTTGGGATGATTATGCACGCCCTAACCACAAATGGGGATTATCAATTGATATGACTTCTTGTATCGGTTGTGCAGCCTGTGTTGTTGCATGCGGTGCTGAAAATAACGTTGCTGTTGTAGGTAAAAAAGAAATCGGAAGAACTCGCGATATGTACTGGTTACGTATCGACCGTTATTATTCTTCTGACATGAGCAAAGGAAAAGCAGAAGCAGAACATATTGGTTACAAACAAATGAATTTGGATTTGGAGACACCTTCAAACAACCCAAAGGTTTCTTTCCAGCCAATCATGTGTCAGCATTGTAATCATGCGCCTTGCGAAACTGTTTGTCCGGTATTAGCAACCAGTCACAGTAACGAAGGATTAAACATGATGACGTATAACCGTTGTATTGGTACACGTTATTGCGCAAACAACTGTCCATTTAAAGTTCGCCGCTTTAACTGGTTTAATTATAACGCTAACGAGTGGTTTGCTGATGTAAACCCTGCACAGCAGGAATTGGGCCGTATGGTTTTAAATCCTGATGTTGTTGTCCGTTCACGCGGTGTAATGGAAAAATGTTCAATGTGTGCACAGCGCTTACAAGCAGGTAAATTGGATGCTAAAAAAGCAGGCGCACCAATTGTTGATGGTGCTATCAGAACGGCTTGTCAGCAAGCTTGTCCTACCAACGCTATTATGTTCGGTGATGTTAATGATGAGAATTCAGAGATCTCAAAATGGAGAGCTAATGAGCGTAATTATTTCATGTTAGAAGATCTTGGTGTGAAGCCTACCGTTTCTTATTTAGTTAAGGTAAGAAATCAGGAAGAAGAAATTCACGGTGGTGAAAAACATGATGAGCACAAAGAAGAAAAGCACGAAGAAAAACACGCATAAATATTAATCATATTAAATAAAAGATATGCACGCAGAATCAGAAATCAGGGAACCGTTAATTTTAGGTACAAAAACGTACCGACAAATTACTGATGACATTATTGCTCCCATTGAAGGTAAAGCATCAAAAGGATGGTATGTTTTATTGACCATCTTTGGTTTAACTTTCCTTTGGGGTATTGGATGTCTGGCTTACACCATTGGTGTGGGTATCGGAGCCTGGGGCTCTAACAACTCAGCCGATTGGGCATGGGATATCACCAACTTCGTATGGTGGATTGGTATCGGTCACGCCGGAACTTTAATCTCTGCCGTGTTATTATTATTCCGTCAGAAATGGCGTATGGCGATTAACCGTTCGGCGGAAGCAATGACTATATTCGCCGTAATGTGTGCTGCTATTTTCGTTACACTTCATACCGGTCGTCCTTGGTTAGATTATATGTTATTCCCATTACCAAATCAATTTGGTTCTTTGTGGCCTAACTTTAACTCGCCATTATTATGGGACGTA
>CAZRNW010000252.1:0-5776 GCA_964601535.1 uncultured Flavobacteriaceae bacterium | reverse complement strand
AAGCTCTTGTCCGTAGGGGATTAAGCGGTCTTGGGTTTACAGCGGGGATCGGATTGGTGTTTGAGTTAGTTAGAAATATTTGCATTACAAACAGCGCCGGTCCCCTTTATTTCTTTTTAATGATTTATGAATGCTATAAAAACCAATTGCTGTTCTGTTTTGAGTTTTATTTTTCTTGTTCTTTTCATACAGTGCCAAGGACAGGATACGATTTCTTTTTCTATTGAGAAGGCTGAGGAAGTATTTCTGAGAAAGAATCTCTTTTTGCTCGCTTCAAAATGTAATATAGATAAACAAGCTGCCCTCATTATTCAAGCCAAAACATTTCCCAATCCTGTCGTATATGCTAACTTCAATATTTACGACCCCGAAAATGATATTTATTTTCATGCAGACCAAACAGGGCAAAAAGACTTTATGTTTGAGCAACTGATCTTGCTTGGTGGTAAAAGAAAAATCTCAATCGAAATCGCAAGAACTAACAAGGAGTTAGCCGAAGCAGAATTTGCAGATCTCCTCAGGAACTTGAAGTACCAGCTCGGCATTTCTTTCTACTCTATTCATCAGCACCGCAATATTATCCTGAAATTTAATACCCAACTTTTGGTTTTAGATACTCTTATTCAGGCTTATGAATTACAAGCACAAAAAGGGAATTTATCACTTAAAGATGTTATCCGTTTAAAAGCGGCGTATCTTAAAATAAATAATGAAAAAGCCGCGAGCATTCAATCTCTTAATGAAGAAACAAAAAATATTCAGTTGTTACTTCAAGAGCAAATTGCTTTCATCCCATTAGTTAGTAACGAATCGCTTAATGCATTCAGCAAATTATATAGTTTAGACGACTTGGAGACCAGAGCACTTAATGCCCGGCCCGATCTTACAATTGATTCCAAACAGGTTCGACTGGCCGAATTAAATTTCAAACTTCAGCGAAAAGCAATAATTCCCGACGCTTCCATAAATCTTTCAACCGATCAGCGGGGCGGTGCTTTTAAAAATCAGGTCAATGCCGGTGTTGCATTACCCTTTCCGATATGGAATTATAACAGAGGAAACATTAGAGCCGCAAAAAGTCAGATACAGCTAAATAATTATTTGCTGGAGGAAAGAAAAAATGAAATTAAAGCCGAAGTATATGAAGCATATCAAAATATGGCAAGAAGCATAACCGAATATGAAAAATCAAAGAAACTGTATACGCAAGAATTTGAAATGGTATTTAATAGTGTAAATGATAATTTTTCCAAAAAAAATCTTTCTATAATTGAGTTTGTCGATTTTTTCGAATCCTATAATGATGCGCTACGGGAACTGGAAAGGATTAAGAGCCAGATAGCCATTGGCGCAGCCAAATTGAATCACGTCACAGCACAAAAACTATATTGATACATGAACCGTTTACTTCTATTTATAATTGTCGCTTTTTCTCTCCCTTCCTGCTCTAATAAAAAACCCCCGGAGGAAAAAGTAAAATTCATCCTGACGGACACTATGATGCGCAGGTGTACATTTTATATTGCAAAGCTTGAACCTGTAAAAAATCAATTAAAGCTTTTTGGGAAAATTGCAGCTGATAACAACAGGCTTGCCCAGGTGTACCCTATTATGGGAGGAAATGTAATGAAGATAAATGTTGAATTAGGAGACTATGTAAAGCGCGGACAAATTTTAGCGACTGTCCGCAGCGGTGATGTGGCTCAGTTGAAGAAAGAAAAACTTGATGCGCTTTCAGATCTGGCGTTAGCCGAAAAAAATCTTCAGGTTGCAAAGGATTTATACAGTGGTAAACTCAATTCTGAAAAAGAGGTTACGGCAGCCGAAAAAGAACTTGAAAAAGCAAAAGCAGAAGTAGCAAGAATTAATGAAGTATACAGCATTTTCCATTTAAATGGGGGAACTATTTACGATGTCATTTCTCCAATTGACGGCTTTGTGGTTTATAAAGATATTAATCAAAACGAACTTCTAAGAAACGATAAATCTGATATTATATTTTCTATCGCACAAATTGACGAAGTATGGGCATTGGCTAATGTAAATGAATCGGATATTTCTAAAATAAAAGTTGGCTACGATGCATCCATTCAAACTATTGCATATCCTGATGAAACATTTAAAGGAAAGATAGACCGAATATTCAACGCAATCGATCCTCAAACTAAAGCTATGAAAGCTTTAGTGAAAATTAAAAACCCGGATTTAAAATTAAAGCCTGAGATGAATGCGACAATTGTGCTTAACTATATTCAGGATGAAAAATTAATAGCTGTTCCTAGCTCGGCCATAATTTTTGACAAGAGCAAATATTGGATAATGGTTTACAAGAATCGCAATGATATTGAAACAAGACAGATAAAAATATTTGATCAGTTAGGCGATATAATATACATATCAAAAGGATTATCTGAAGGTGAAGAAATCATTTCTAAAAATGGTTTGCTCATTTATGATGCCCTCAACGATTAGCACTATGAATAAGTTTATTAAAGGTATAATAGCATTTTCGCTGAAGAATAAGATTTTTACTTTCTTTTGGGTAAGTATTCTTGTTATTTCGGGAATTATCAGCTACGTAAAAATTCCCATTGAAGCTTTTCCTGACGTTACAAATACACAGATAATAATTGTTACTGAATGGAACGGACGTAGCGCTGAGGAAGTAGAACGCTTTGTAACAACACCGATTGAAATTGCAATGAACAGTGTGCAGCGCCGTACCAATGTACGTAGCATTACAATGTTTGGGCTTTCTGTTATCAAAATTATCTTCGAGGATAATGTAGAGGATTTTTTTGCAAGGCAGCAAGTCAATAATCAATTACGGAATGTACAGCTGCCCGAAGGAGTTGAGCCGGATGTGCAGCCGCCTTATGGTCCAACCGGTGAAATTTATCGTTATGTTCTTAAAAGCGATAAACGGGACACCCGTGATCTTCTTACAATACAAAACTGGGTGATTGATAGGAAACTTCGAACAGTTCCGGGTATTGCTGATGTGGTAGCTTTTGGCGGGCAGGAAAAAATATATGAGTTATCTGTTGATCCTGTTCGTTTAAAAAAATACGAACTTACCCCTCTGCAGGTTTACGAAGCTGTATCAAAAGCTAATTTAAACGTTGGCGGGGATGTTATCGTTAAGAGTGGACAGGCTTATGTAGTCAGAGGTTTGGGCTTACTTAACAGCATTTCTGATATTGAAAATACCATAGTCGCCGAATACAATGATAATCCCGTATTAGTAAAAAATATTGCAAATGTAGAGGAAAGTTCTGCGCCTCGTGTTGGACAAGTTGGGTTAAATTCGTCTGATGATGTGGTCGAAGGAATTGTGGTAATGCGTAAAGGTGAGAATCCATCTCGCGTACTTGCTGCCTTAAAGGAAAAAATAAATGAGTTAAATGCTAAAGTTCTTCCTGCCGATGTAAAAATAGAGGTGTTTTACGATCGCGATAACCTCATGAATTACTGTACCTCAACCGTAATGCATAATTTACTGGAAGGTATTGTTTTTGTGACCTTGATAGTTTTGTTATTTATGGCCGATTGGCGCACAACCTTAATAGTTTCAATTATCATTCCTTTAGCCCTCTTATTTGCTTTTTTGTGTTTGAGTTTAAAAGGCATGAGCGCAAACTTGCTTTCGTTGGGTGCGGTCGACTTTGGTATTATTATCGATGGGGCGGTGGTTATGGTTGAAGGTTTATTTGTTGCGCTCGATCATCTGGCTGTTGAAAAAGGCATGTCAGCTTTTAATAAGCTAAGTAAACTTGGTCTAATAAAAAAATACGGTACTCGTTTGGGGAAAGCGGTATTCTTTTCTAAGTTAATAATCATTTCCGCACTATTACCTATTTTTTCTTTTCAAAAAGTAGAAGGCAAAATGTTTTCACCCTTGGCTTGGACTTTAGGTTTTGCGTTGCTTGGCGCACTTTTATTTACACTTACATTGGTTCCGGTACTCTCAGCCATTCTGCTCAAAAAGAATGTGAAGGAAAAGCACAACCGTTTTGTCAGCTTTATCACAAACAAAACTGCTAATGCTTTCGCCAGCACGTTTAGGAATAAAAAAACTACAGTTATTGCTTCATGTCTGATTTTTGTGGCTACTGTTTTCTCTACAAAATGGTTAGGTACTGAATTTTTACCTCAGCTTAACGAGGGTGCTCTTTGGGTAGAGGCTAAAATGCCTATGAGTTATTCTCTAGATGAAACTGTCAAGATGGTTTCTACACTTAGAAAAGAATTGCAAAAATTTCCGGAAGTTAATGGTGTCCTTTCTCAAACCGGAAGAAGTAACGATGGTACAGATCCAAGCGGTTTTTACTATGTACAGATGCAGGTAAACTTAAGGCCCAAAGAAAAATGGGAAAGAAAAATAAGCATGGATGCTTTAGTGGAAGAAATGGATAAGAAGCTGAAAAATTTTCAGGGTATTGTTTATAATTATTCGCAACCAATTATTGATAACGTGGCAGAATCCGTAGCCGGAATAAACGCTTCAAATGCGGTAAAAATTTTCGGCGACGATCTTCCCATGTTGGATTCGCTTGCAAATCTTGTTATAACACAATTACAGGAAATAGACGGCATTAAAGATGTCGGTATTCTCCGTAACATTGGTCAACCAGAGATAAGCGTTCTTTTTGACGAAGAAAAAATGGCAATTTATGGCGTTCAAAAAGCTGAAGCACAAAGTTTAATTGAAATGGCCATTGGCGGTAAAACAGCGACACAAAAATACGAAGGCGAAAGAAAGTTTGACATCCGCGTAAGGTATCAAAATGACTACCGTAAAAATGAAGAGGATATTATGAATCTGATGGTGCCTACTTTGCGTGGTAGTACCATTCCTCTAAAGGAAATAGCAATTTTAAAAACAATCACAGGTCCTGCATTCATTTACAGGGACAACACCAAGCGTTTTATTGGCGTGAAGTTTTCTGTGCGCGAACGTGATTTAGGAAGCACAATTGCTGAAGCTCAAGAAAGAGTAGGCTCTTCAATTATATTACCCGAAGGATATGATATCGGCTGGACCGGCGAATTTGAAAATCAAATAAGGGCATCAAAACGGCTGTCACAAGTTGTACCAATAAGTCTCATATTAATTTTTGTTCTTTTATTCATAATGTTTGGGAATGTAAGAGACTCTCTTCTTGTCCTTGCCAATGTGCCCTTTGCATTAATAGGTGGTATCATCGCTTTGCATTTAACAGGCATTAACTTTGGCATATCGGCAGGCGTTGGTTTTATTGCATTATTCGGCATCTGTATCCAAAATGGAGTGATACTTATTTCAGAATTCCAAAGTAATCTATCTGCTAAGTTGAATTTAACAACAGCAATATTAAACGGTGTAAAAAATCGTACCCGACCGGTGATAATGACAGCGCTTATGGCTGCTATTGGGCTTTTACCGGCAGCTATTTCAACGGGGATTGGTTCTGAGTCTCAAAAACCATTGGCAATTGTTATTATTGGCGGTCTGGTAACTGCCACAGTTTTTACACTTTTGGTATTTCCTGTTTTCTATTATAAAATGGTTAGTAAAAAACATCTTTCTAATTAAGGTTGAGCCTCAGTAGTATATATAAGTAGATTCAATTCTAATCAAATTCTAATTTCTTTTCTATGGTTATTTAGTGCAGAAAAATTAACTTTCATAATCATTAATATGCTAAGTATTTATTTGGTAATAGCTTGTTTTTTGCACATCACTAAAACGTACATCGAACAAGTGGAGGAGCCCTACGAATAAAGGTTCCTTATC
>CAZRNW010000251.1:0-5791 GCA_964601535.1 uncultured Flavobacteriaceae bacterium | reverse complement strand
TTGAACGGACTTACAGTTGGAAAATCAAATGAACTTGAGTATCCGGCAATATAGAAATTATCAGTTCCATCTATAAAAATACTCTTAATATCCTCCGAACCGGAACCACCAACATAGCGTCTCCATGTTAGCGTATTATCACTCGGCCCCGTTACAGAGACCATTCTTGAGATAAAGCCATCAGCTTTGAATGGTGAAGTTGCTCCACCATTGTTGAATTGGTTGGTTGCACCACCAACGTTAAGGCCAAACATATCAGTCGAAAAAGTTTGACCGCCAACAAACACTTCGCCCAGAGAATTAATTGCAATAGTATTTCCTTGATCTTGCGCTGAACCTCCTTGAAAAGTTGCGTAGCGCAAAGTATCATCCGCTGTGTATTTGAGAATTACACAATCATTTGAGCCTGCATAGAAATTTTGCGAGTTTACAGGTGGAAAAACACCGCTTGTAGTATATCCAGTTATGTACCTATCACCATTAGAAGCGGTTGCAACATCATTAAACACATCATTATTTGCACCGCCATAATAAGTTGAATAATCTAAATTTTGAATAGTGCTTGCCGGTGTTAGCACTGGAGACGTGCTAATTTCAACCACTACTGGCAAAGCCGGATTATACGAAGGAACATTAAAATTATAGTTATCTCCTCCGAGGCTGTTCCAACTAGCAGAACCGCTAATAGGAACAATATTATTTGACATATTTACCTGATATGCGATTGGTTGTTCTAAAGTTATGTCTCCTAATACCCCGTCTATAAATAGTTTTCCGTTTCCAAGTACGCTTGTTGCTCCTGCGCCATTAATATTTAATCGAATTGGTGCAAAACCATTTTCGTTACTAGGATTCTTTAATACAAAATAATATTTCATCCCTGCGGCGCTACTATAATAATGCAAATCAATGTCAGGATAATAATTTGGTACAAATACTCTTTCGTTACCTTTCACATTAGTAATAGCAGGAGAAGAAGCATGACCAAGAAAATAATGATACGATATTCCTTTAGCGTTATAATCGTAGTGCTTTGAATAAGGATTGCTTCCTAAAAAATTCACCTCAATACCCTCTATTGAATCAGGAGAAGATATTATCGTGTCCTCTCTTTGAAATACATACTTATATGAGTTCTTTTGGATGTAAACGTCAGGAGATTGATTTATCGTTCCGTACAAAACCGTTGTGGCAGGTACGTAACTTGTATTCATTATCTGACCAAAATTCTTGAGGTAGGTGAAGTTTTTGCTTGCAGGTTGGCTCGCAAAATCCGGTGGGAAGTAAACAGGTGTTTGACTGTATCTAATTAAAGAAATATTCATTGCGTTTACTGCAAACTCATCAACAGAAGCAACGTAAATTCGAGCTAGATTGTCAAGGGTAAAGTCCACGAAAGCATCATTTAATCCACTAGGTCCATTATAATAGTCAGACCATGTTTCATTTCCTCCTGGAGTTATTTGATAAATACCCCCATCAAGTGTAGCATTTTGTCTTACACCGCTCACGTAGAAGTGATTTGCAATAACATCCCTATCAATTTTTGGTAACACTGAAGTGAACGATGAATATGTTAAGTGCTTATTAACCCAAGACTGAGTTCCGTTGTTCAGATAATAAAGGGTATGATATTCGTAGTTGGTTCCATTTTGCACCAAACCTACAACCGCATATTTGTTATTTGCATCGGCTACTATTGATGTTGCGAAATCATTTGTTCCGTAACCATTATAGCTCTTAACAAAAACTACATTTCCATTAGACGAATTAAAACGTGCGAAGTGATAATCTTGACCCGTTCCAGTATTAGTTAACCCTCCGCATATCACAAGATCATTACCATAAAGTTTCATATCTACACATTGGTCATTGCCATTAGCCGTACCATTCTGTGTTTGTGACCAATTTACGCTCCCATTATTAGCATTTAAACTCTTCAAATAAATGTCCTGATTAGTTGTATTGTTTCTGACATTACCAGCCACATACAGCTTATTAGAGTTCCATGTTATCACATTTGCAACATCGTCTCCATTTTGAGTTCCATTCTTTGTATAAACGTATTGTTGAACACCTGATCCATTGTACTTAATTACTGTGAAATCTTTACCTGTTCCAGTATTTGTTGCAAATCCGCTAACGTAAACATTTGAGTTGTCAACTGTAATTGAAGCTCCACGATCATCTAAATTTGATGTACCATTGTAACGCATAGACCAAAGAAGATTTCCGTTGGGATCATACTTTAGTGTTGCAATATCGAATCCAGTTGCGCTTTGGCTCTCACCTGTTACATATATATTTCCTGAATTGTCTATTGCCAAAGCTCTCGCTCTATCCATCAAATTGGCAAAGTTGTATGTCTGTTGCCAAATGATTGCTCCGGTACTTGCGTCATACTTTATTAAGACGTAATCCCTCTGAGTTGACATATTAAAGGTATATCCAGCAATATAAACGACCCCATTAACTTGGTCTATTACGGATGGGAAACTTTCAGAAACAGTCCCATCGGGACCGAACTGGGCGGTTACATAATCAATGTTAGGTTGCACCTGACCAATGCAGGACAAACCAAAAAGAAACAGTGCGGCGAGTAGGCTTTTTGTTTTCATTTTTTTCATAATTAAAGTTAGTAAAAATTAAGTTAAAGTCCAGTATTCCGGTAACAAAAGAGGCGGTTTAATTAACTCATCTTCATTGACATCAAGAACGGTGAAAATGAGCAAAAATTTTAGTTCCTGTTGAGCTTTAAAAACCGATGCAGGGAATGTCGCCGCTTTCGGCTAACGACAATAATCCTATTGACTCGGTCGGTATTTGCTTTATATTTCAAAATATCTTGTACAAGCCTAGAACCCCATAATCTTTGAGCGCCTGAAGCGTGGCATTGAGCATAACATTCAAGGATAAACCCGTGAATTTTCTGGTCGTTATTTACGTACTCTTTTGCACATTCTCCTATCAGACCCCCCTTATCAATTATGCGTTTCATAATGTTTTTTGCAATATGCCTAGTTATAGTATTAGGGTAACTCATTAAATAAATCGGGCGCACTAACCTACTACCTTCTCAGAGGAACGGCGAAGTCCCACGATACGGATAGCAAGCAGCACGCCCTTTCGGGCGTTTACTTGCTTACTGTCGTATCGAATTTTTTTCGCCGTTTTCTGAGAAACGATATAAGCTATAAACGCATTAATATTTTATTCTAGTCTTCTCTTTTTCCCTATTTTTTTACAAACCAAAGTACGAAAAAGATCAATACAGTTTATATTATGTTTTGGGACGTAGTAAGGGTACGAAATAAAAATGAGCTTTTCCAGTCAAAAACGGCTAAAATCTTACATCTCAGTAATACTAGGGAAAACCCTAGTTATATGGGGATATAGAGCTGAAATTCAGTAAAATGTACGAGGGAATATCAAGGGCTTTATTGGAAAAGTCAGAAATTCGGCTTTATTTTGTTACAGCTAGATTTAAAACTGATTATGACGGAAGCAATAGAAAATTTGATAAAGGCTCTCAATTCTATTGAGGAAAAAGACTACGAAACGCCAAGAACAGTCCTCTCAAAAGAACTGAAAAATATACACGAAGACAGCTTTGTCACGTATGAGAATAATTTTACAGCGAAACTAAATGAAAGATATGCGGTATTATCGGAAATTAAAAATATTTCCGAGCCAAAAGATCTGTTAAGACAATTACAAATTCCCAAAAAATATATTTATAGTGATAAGCGAGACGCAAAAATAGATAGTGGTTTGAGTGCGATTAATCGGGAACTAGGTGAGGTTTCAGACGAAATGAACGAACTACACCTTATACCGGACTTTATTATACACAAAGGCCAAGACGATTTTAATGAAGAAAATCAGAGATTAATAGCGGAGGTAAAAACAGAGTTAAATCTATCTTACAAAAAATTTCTATGGGACTTTTTTAAATTGAACATTTATAAAGAGAAATTTAAGTTTCAAAATGCTTGTTTTGTCGCAGTAAATATTCCGAAGACAACAATAGAAAAATATCTAAACAAATACTTCAGATCAAAGCACTACCTAACAGAAAACACCGAAAATTTCTACATTTTGGTTAAAGAAAATTTTAAAGCAAACGTAGAGATCATTAAGTTGTGGGAAGAAAAATATTTATCAAGTAATATAAATTAATTATGGCTAGTATAAAAATTAAAGACTTTTTCAATGGAAGATTTTTTGAAATTCCAAAATATCAAAGGGGCTACGCATGGGAAATAACTAACATTAGAGAGCTATTTGACGATGTGGTTGAATCTATCGAATCAAATTCAAATCATTACGTTGGAACTATTGTTCTCTCAAAGTCAGACGAAGATGATGAAAAGTTTTATGTGGTTGATGGCCAACAACGAATTACAACGATTACATTAATTATAAACGCACTAATCCAAGGGTTATCAGAAAAAGATGCCGCCTATTACGAAAGATTCTATATTAAGGAAGAAAGCCGTTATCGTTTGACACCTTTAAACAGAGACAAGTCTTTTTTTATCAATTTACTTGAAAATAATTTAGGACAACCAGAAAATAAGAGTCAAAGGTTTTTGAAGGCCGCAGTTGAAGAAATTGCTTTTAAAGTAAACCAGATTCCTGACAAGCTGAAATTTCTAAAATCAATAGAGAAACTGGAAGTCATGGAATTCGTTGAAAATTCAGAAGGTGATGCTATAAGAATATTCCAAACGGTAAATGATCGAGGGAAACCGCTTTCAAATATGGAGAAAGCAAAAAGCCTCTTAATATATTTTTCTAATCGCTATTTGAACAAAAAGCTCGACAATTCTGTTAATGAATATTTCAGCGATATTTTTGAATTATATGATGACATCAAACATCTAGGGGAAGACTTAGGAATTAACCTTATTAGAAATAAAGATTTTAACGAGGACAACCTAATGAGGTATCATTTTGTCACTTATAGTAATGCAGATTATGACCCAACCGCCTCCTATGTGTTGCAACATATCAAAAATGAGTTAACAAAATTCAGAAACGAAGCGATTAAAGGAGATTATACAAAAATCGAAACTTTCATAAACAGTTACATGAAAAGTTTAAAAGATTTTTTTGCTCATTGTAAAAATGTAATATCAAAAGCAAAAACAGAAACCAAATATTATAAACTATTTGTAATATTGAATCTTTCTGCAACTTTATATCCTTTAATTGTAAAATTAGAAATGCTAGGACTGATCGACAAACCCTTGTCCGGGCAAGGAAAAAGTAGTTACACTTTTTATGATCTAGTTGAGTTAATTGAAGTAAGAGTTTATAAGACGCGTGGAACTGACCCAAAAGCAGATATATCGAGGTTATTATTTGATATGGATGCCAAGTCTGCTCTTGAAATAGAAGAATGGTTGCTTTGGTTTAATAACAGGTGGATGCCGAAGGAACAATTCCAATCCAACCTATCAGGAAGTATTTATGGCAACAGGGCATTAAATCATATTTTTGTTACTTATTGCGAAAATATAAATGCTCGTGAATATACAATCCCCGAACTTGAGAATATTGTCTCTAAATCTCCTAATATCGAACACATCTTATCACAAACACCAACTTTCGCACCGAGATCATTAGGATTTAAAAATAAAGAAGATTTTATTGATTTTGAAGATAGAATTGGTAATCTAACTATTTTGGAGAAAAGTTTAAATTCAAGCATCCAAAACAAAAGTGCTATTGACAAAGTAGATTCCTATGGAAAGAGCTTCTTTACCATGACTAAGAAAGTTGGATC
>CAZRNW010000250.1:0-5803 GCA_964601535.1 uncultured Flavobacteriaceae bacterium | reverse complement strand
TGCACCTCACTAATAAACATTTATCTTTAAATAAACATTTGTGGGTATAGACAGTTGATGCTTCGAAAGCCCAACGGCCAGTAGCCGCCAAACGTTAGCTGCAATAGGGCGGAATTAAAAATGACAAAGAAGATTACATTTATTTTTCTCTTAATTAGCTCTGTCATTTTCGGACAAGATTCGGTGCGGACTAAAACTTACCAAGATTTCTTATGCTGCCCGGACAGTTTAACTCAAAGTCATTTATTTACCTTTAGCGGACAATATCAATATGCCACGACGTTTACAGCTTTTCGAACAGGCGGAACTCAATTGTCCTTAGGCCTTAATTTATTACGCCTTATAACTGATAAAGCAGTTTTAGGAATATTTGTTGACTTCAAATTATTTCATGGTGGGACGCAACAATTTATTCCGAAAGACTTTTCTGATGAGTTTAATAAAAACTTTATCCCGACTTATTCTAATTCTGACGACTCACTAAGCGCATATATTTTGAAAAAAGCAATTAATCGTGATGAGATGAATTTTGGAGGAAATCTTTTCTCAAACGTTGGAATTATGTTTTCACCATTTCCCAATAAATTTGGCGGGTTTATGTTCACTGTAAAACAAGGATCGAGAAGATATTTAGTTTGGCACACTGGGTTAACTGACGAACACGGAGATGGAATTGAGCCCACATTGCATTTTCCGAAAAATTATTCATTTGAGTTAAGTTTTAAACCATATGCTTTTTTCAAAAATAGCTTTTTCGACATCTTTAAACTTGATGAAGATTTTAGCAATTTCTTTAAACCTATTACTATAACTGCTTATTATGAAAGGCTTAATTTTAAGCAAGCGCGCTTTTACGGAACAGACGTTTCACAAATAGTTAATCCAACCTTTTTTAATAAATATTCAATCATAGAAAGCTACGGTTTTAAAATTGGTTACGCTTTCTATTAAAAGACGACGCGTTACGTATCGAGCTGTGTGCCGCCCTACAGACAGCTAACAGCACATTTAACTTATGCGCGGGGACGGAGGGTCATCGCGGCGCGCAGACATTAAGGTCCCTTCGGGTAATTTTATTTGCGGCCGCTAATAAACATTTGTATCTTCATATAAACATTTGTGGGTATAGACAGGTGAAGCTTCGTAAGCGCACAAGTTAAATCTGCAAAACGTTACCACCAATGCTAAGACGGACTGCCAACCGCACATTTTAGCACATTTGGTTGCCCTGCCCACAAGCGACCGCTTCGCAACCAAAAGAGCTAAAATTTTCCCACCGTACTACAATGTGAATAACTTCTTGTGGACGATATTTGTCCAGAAGAAAACAATTTTTAACTTTGGACAAAATTTGACCAAATGGCAGCAGTGAAAATATTTACAACTTTTGGAGAACGCCTCAGAATATTACGAGAGGATAGCGGACAGACATTGAGAGAAGTTGCAACCAATATGGGTATCGACCCTTCTCTACTTGCAAAAATTGAGCGTAATGAAAGACAAGCAACAAAGGAACAAATAAAACTAATTGCATCTTTTTTCAAGGTAAATGAGAAACAACTTGTGAAGGAATTTCTCAGTGATCAATTTGCTTACAGAATAATTGAAGAAGAAGCAGACCTTGATACATTAAGAGTTGCCGAAGCGAAAGTCACTTATTATAAAACCAAACCAAAAAAATGAAAGTAGCCGAGATAAATCAACTTAGTTTTTTTGAGACAAAAGTTAGCAAGAACAGCTATAAAGAAATTTGCTCCCAAATTTCCGATAATGAATTATTATCGCCAGATGAATTTGGAAAGGCTATAAAAAAATGGGCAAAGAAAACCATTAAAAAACCAATCAACATTGTTGCGTTGTTTTCAGGTGGAGGCGGCCTTGACATTGGTTTTTGCGACACAGGGTTTTCTTTAATAGAATCTGTTGAGTTAGAAGAGAAATTTGTGCAGACAATGCAACATAACCAAGCTACAGGAGAATATTTTAAAGGTGCAAATATTATATGCAAGGACATCAGACTATACGAACCTAACATTTCTACTCAAATAGATTTTGTAATTGGAGGTCCGCCTTGCCAATCTTTTTCTGCTGCAGGAAGAAGAGCCGCTGGTGTTGCAGGAACAAAAGACAACAGAGGAAGTTTGTTTGAAGAATACGTTAGAGTATTAAAAAAATTAAAACCAAAGGGTTTCCTTTTTGAAAATGTTTATGGGCTCTTAGGTGCGGAAAAAGGAGAATCAATCAAAAAGATTTTAAGTGCATTTAAGGAAATCGGATACAATGTATCTTATCGCATTTTAGATGCCGCAGACTATGGCGTGCCACAGCACAGGGAAAGAATAATTTTAGTTGGTTCAAAGGGAAAAGCATTTAAATTTCCAAAACCGACACACGGCCCCGATTCTTTTGAAGAGATAACGCACTATTCTGCATCTGAGGCAATATTAAATGTAAATATACCAGACAGCGACAAACTTCCTTCAATCAACGGCAGGTTTGGACATTTACTTAATGAAGTTCCACCAGGGCTTAACTATAGTTTCTTTACTGAGAAAATGGGACATCCTCATCCAATATTTGCATGGAGATCAAAATTTTCTGACTTTCTATACAAGGCAGACCCAATAAGACCAATAAGAACTTTAAAAGCATCAGGTGGCCAATACACAGGACCTTTTCATTGGGAAAATAGACACTTTACAATTGAAGAGTTAAAACGTCTTCAAACATTTCCTGATAATTATAAAATGCTTGGAAACAGGGCTATTGCAAGTAAACAAATTGGCAACTCAGTTCCGCCACAATTTGCGAGAATGTTAGCACTGAGTGTACTGGATCAATTTTTTGACATTCAACTACCTTTTGAATTTAACTATCTCGAAGAAGCGGAGAAACTTACTTTCAGAAAGTTGAAAATGAAAAAAACCGAACAATATTTTCAAAAAGCCGCAACGGCAATTGACAATGCTGTTGAAAAGCCTAAACACGAAATTACAGGGAAGAAATTTAAAGTTGAATTGTCTGACAACTTCAAAATAAAAAGTAATCCGAAATCCGAGATAGAAGTAAAATTCAAGCCAACAAGCAAGAAATGGGTATTTGAACTTAACAGAAATGATAATGAAAAGGAATTATTCAGAATTGAACTAAAAAGAATTAAAAAATCTCCTTTATTCCTTACGGTTAATGAAGTTCATTTGATTTCCAATAGCAACATTCTTACCGACTATACAATCCTTTGGAAAGTATTCGAAAAAGCTTTAGCAGAGAACCATGTGAAAGCAGACTTGGTTCAGTTAAATGGATATTATCAGTATACAAATGACATATCATTTTCATTTACTAAAGCGGATAAAAAACTTAAAAGCAACATTTGGAAAACGATTGAATTAATCTTGATTGATCCAACAATTGGCCAAATAAGGAGCATTGATCAGTTCGCTTCCGATTACGAAATGAGGGAGGACGAAATACTTGAATGCTTTTATGAGTTACGCAAAATCGGTTTTGAAATTCGGAACAGTAATACAAACCCTGAAATTTCAGAAGACGAATTTTTAATACCATATAAATTTCCAACATTAACCCCGTTGAGTGTTCAACTTAAAAAATCATTACAAACACATGGCTAAAAAAGAAAAGCAAGAACCTGTTTTATATATTTACTCTGATCGGAGTATTTTGGTAAACGAAGAAGGGGTTGAATACAAATTTCATGAAGGAAAAACTTCTGAGGAAGCTAAGAAAAGATTAGCCACGATTAAAGGCGCTTTAGAAAAAGGGTTCCTTGAAAAAATAATCGTTGAATGTCAAGACCCAAAAGTGAAAATTGAAAAAATTAGTGAAGAGCATATAGCAGTTATTGAATCGCTTGTTAATTCTGTTACAAGTGAAGTCGGCAGAGCAATTGTTGGCTTAACAATTTTACAACTTACAGTAAAATCAATTATACCTGAGCAATCTATTCGATTGCATAAAGGAAGCACTGGTGGTGATTTCTCTTGGAAAGAAGGAGTTCCTATGCGAGTACTTGACAAAAACTATATAACACCTGTTCTAAGAAAGTTCGATCTCTTAAAGTTAAACGCTGATGGATTTATGATGACAAGAAGTCTAGCTGAGAACTACCCCTATTCAAAACTTTATAAGGCCGCTATCCGAGGAGCAAGGCATGAATGGTTGGAAATTACTGACGCAGTTGAGACAGGACGTCTCGATGCTGTGAACGCATTAAAGCAGCTTGTGATTTTTCTTAACAATAAATCTGAAGCATTTCTTGAACTCACAAAGCAAACCATTGAAACCCTGAAATCATTTTTGAAAAAGAAACCCTCATTTAAAGATTGCTACTCCACAATATCTAAATTCATTGAAAGCTCAACGTATTCAGCAAGAATGTTTGAGGTTGCCATGCACTCTCTATTTCAAGTTTTAGAGGAAGAAAAATGTTTAAGCGGATTCCTTAAACCACTTTCTCAAATGCGTTCCGCTAATAAAAAACATGGAAACATTGGTGACATTGAACTTACGTTAACCCAAGGTAACATGGACATAATTGAATCATGGGATGCGAAATATGGTAAAACATATTTGAGAGATGAACTCGAGGAATTGAACGATAAGCTTAAATCTCATCCTCAAACAACTCTTGTTGGTTTTGTTACAGATCAAAAGCCTAATTTAAAACCTGAAATCAAAAGCCGAATTAAAGAGTTGGAATTAATTCACGAAACCGAAATTCATGTTTTTGAATTTGGCGAATGGGTAAATTATGAAATAAAAAAATATGGATTAGACCCTGACAAGGTTGGTTCAAAGTGGTTAATTGCAATTGCGGAATCAATATGTCAAATGAGAAGAGAGTCAGCGCCAATTGATGAACCAACGACCGAATGGGTAGAATCTTTCAAAGAGTGTATTAGCTAAAATTAATTTATATGTGGCCAATTTTAATAGGAGCGGGTTTAGTTGCATTGATAGCAAAGGCTTTTTCTGATGACGATGAAGAACCGATACGCAAACGTAGTAGTCGAAGTACACGCAAAAAGAAAATCTTTGTAAGTTTCGCTGTTGAGGATAAAAAATATCGCGATTTCCTTGTTGCACAAGGAAAGAATGAAAGGTCTCCTTTTACATTTATTGATATGTCAGTTAAAGAACCGTGGACTCAAAAGATCTGGAAAGATAAGTGTAGAGATAAAATCCAAAAGTGTGACGGAATGATAGTTTTGCTAAGTAAGAATACTTGGCACGCAAGTGGTGCAAGATGGGAAATAAAATGTGCTAAAGAAGAAGGAGTTCCTGTGATAGGGATGCATGTAAAGAAAAATGACAAGGGCGCAAAGCCCCCGGAATTAAACGGCAAGAAAGTCATTGACTGGTCTTGGGATAATCTTGACGAAACAATAAGCAAATTTTAAAATGAGAAAAGCATTAATAGTTGGTATAAACAATTATCCTTCCTCACCACTTCGTGGTTGCATAAATGATGCTTCTGCATTCGGCAGTATAATTGAAACTAATGGTGATGGTTCACCGAATTTTGATGTTAAACTTATTACAGATGTGCCTACAAAGTCAGATTTAAAAGGATTAATTATTGATTTATTCAGCGGAGATGCTGAAACTGCTCTACTCTACTTTTCAGGTCATGGTTTCATAAATGATATTGGTGGTTATATTGTAACTCCCGACTACAAACCCAATGATGAAGGAGTTTCAATGGATGAAATTCTCACCTTAGCAAATGATTCTAAAGCAAAGAACAGGGTTATAATTCTTGATTGTTGCCATTCAGGTGCAT
>CAZRNW010000249.1:0-5836 GCA_964601535.1 uncultured Flavobacteriaceae bacterium | reverse complement strand
GTAATTACCAGGAAGATGATTTTATTTCGGCGGACAATATACTTACCCGTGAAACAAATATTATTAATAAGGGCAACACCACAACAACTGATGCCAACGTACAACTTAAACTGACAAGGAATTTTAAGAAAAAAGACAGACTGTTTTCTGTAATGTATCAGCCAACTTATTATACCTCGTTAACAAAATCTGAATTAGAAACAGAGTTTAATTATTATTTAGCTCAAGCTGCGGATTCTCTTTTAAAGCAGAAACGGAATACAGAAGCTTATAGAATGGAGCACAATGCTACATTAACTTATGTTGAACCTTTAACTAAAAAAGTGAAAATAGAATTGAATTACATGTTTTCACAAAATCAAAATAACAATAACCGAAAAACACTAGATTTCGACGGCTTAACTTATGATGCAGTAAACACAACTCAGTCGAACGATTTCCGAAATCTGCGAATGACAAATAAAGCAGGCGCGAAAATAATTTATGAGGTTAAAAAATACAGATTTAGTCTTGGAGCCAACTACCGCAATGTATTTCAGGAAAATTTAAATGCAACAACCGGACAAAAACTCGGCTTAACAGTAAATAATATTTTACCGACGGCTTCTGCTAATTTCAGAATTAATCAGGGGTCGAATCTGAATATGTCTTACAACCTTTCGGCTCAGCTGCCTGATTTAAAACAAATGCAGCCGGTAATTGACAATACCGACCCAAACAATATTCAAACAGGTAATCCTAATTTAAGGCAGCAATACACCAACAACGCGAACCTTAACTATTATTTTTATAAAGGCATAAGCGATATTAATTTCTACATGGGGGCTAATTATAACAATACAATTGATGAGGTAAATGATAAAACTTATTTCGATTCAATTGGCCGTTCCATATCAACGCCAACAAATGTCAGCGGAAATTATTATGGCAGTGTTTATTTGGGCGGCGGATTACCTGTGTTTAATAAATTATTTAAGATAGATTACAACTTTAATGCCAGTACAAATAATAATGTGGGCTTTGTAAACGATCAGGTAAACGTAACACAAAACACTAGTTTTTCGCCGGGACTTACTTTCGAGAAAGAAATTGATGAGACTGAAATAACTATCGGAGGGAATTATAATTATAATATCCCGAAGCAAACAATTAGCTTACAATCGAACAAGCCGTATTACAGTTATGAGCTGGAGGCAACTTTCAGAACTAAAATTTTTGATGAAAGACTTTATTTTTATGCTGAAGCCAAATATACCAATAACGGGAACAGGGCTGTTGGTTATAATATTAATTACGTGATTGTAAACGCTAACATCAGCTACAGCTTCTTAAAATCAAAAAGTTTGATTGTTGGATTTGATGCAAATGACATCCTGAATCAAAATATTAATAACCAGCGGAGCGTTCAAACCAATAAAATTGTGGATACCAAAACCCAAATCATCCGTCAGTATTTTTTAGGGCGCATCACTTACAAGTTTAACAGTAAAGCAGCAAAAGAAGAGGAGGTAGAATTTGATTAAAAGAATTTACATATTTGTTTTATTTACAACTTTGTGTATGGGAATGTTTTCCCAAATAACATCAGCCAAAATTACCTTCGAAAGAAAAACCAATTTATACAAAAGCATGAAGTGGGGCGATGTGAAAAACTGGATTAAAGAAGCTGATAAGATTAAGTTAGATTATTTCGAGTTGACATTTAATGATACTTGTTCTGTATTTAAACCACAGGAAAGCGAATTAAAGGAAAACATGGGCTGGGCGACTTCAAAAAGTACGGTTTATCAGAATTTTAATTCAGGTATAAAATATACCATTAAAGACATGTGGGGAGAACAATTGCATATTCGCGATAGCTTACGGGTACGTAAATGGCAAATAACAGAAAGCACCAGAAAAATTGCAGGCTACCAATGCCGCAAAGCAATTTGGCGCGCGAACGACAGCACACGAATTTATGCCTGGTTTAGCTACGATTTATCTACTTCAACCGGACCGGAAAGTTTCTTCGGTTTGCCGGGAGTAATTTTGGGATTAGCTACTGAAGATGGTGGTGTTGTTTATTTTGCCAAGAAAATTGAATTTATTCCGGCAACAGCAACACAGCTTGTCCCGCCCAAAAAGAAAAAAGTTTACACCCTTGTTGAATTAAAAACCGACATGGAGAAACAATACGGCAAGGAAAAATGGTTTAAGGAAGAGTGGAACAGCCAGTTCGGTATCTGGTAATTATTTGTTGATGAATCCTGTCCGCACAACTTTCAATTCAAATCTCTTCACATTATCAAATTTAAAGCTGTAGTTTTTATTTTGCGGGAATTGGTTTAAGGAAAAAGTTCCGTAAGAAATATAATCGTCCCTCGATAAATTATCATGGTCCCAAACGCCAATAGAAATGGAATCGTTGGGCGTGTAATGGTAGAGGTAAAAAGTATCTTTAATATCATAAAACGCTGTTGATTTTTGATAATCTGAACTGCAGTAAAAATCATCTTTCGGGAAATTGATGGTCCAGTAAACATCCGGGTAACTGCTGTTCCAAATGGTATTATCCATTCCGGCCGGAGTGTACACCGAATCATTCCTTAATTCAATGCCATAACCGTAAATACTTGTTTTAAATATACGCGGAACATTAACTTTGAATTTTGCTTTGAAAGCTAACAACGATGCGGGCGCATAATTGCGTATATAACGCATAACCGTGTCGTGCTTTTCCTGATCTATAAATTGTTTTGCGAATGTTGAGCCGGAACAAAATAATTTTTGTGAGCAACTCATTTCAATTTCAGTTGGGCCGCTTCTCAACTTATTAAATGCATACATCGGCAGTCTGAATTCAATTGTATGTTCTGAAAACAAATCGAGGGTATCGGTGTTAAAGAAAACTTCCGGGCCAAGCCATTTATTATAACCGAAATAATTGTAAGTAGAATTTTTTCCTGTTAATCCGGCCCCTTCAATTGGTTTATTATTGCATAAAAAAACAACATTAAATGCAGTCCCCGATAAAAAATGACCTTCCTTATCTTTAGGAAACTGAAATTCCGCCATTTCATTTGTAATGCGGATGCGGAATAATAATTCATTCCGGAAGGAATCGATTTCCACTTTAAAATAATCTTCTTTTGTAAGTGGAGATTTATCTGAAATTTCAAAGTCAACAGGCTTCGGCTTAGATTCAGAATTAAACAAACCTAAACAAGAAGTTAAAATTGATGAGGACAGGATAACAGGGATTGTCCATTTTCTCATAGTATAAAAATACAAAAGCCCCCGCATTTACGGAGGCTTATAATGTTAATTATAGGTAAAAATATTTGTTTGAGCTTGTCGAGTCTATTTCTTTTTAGAGATGGCTGTCGACATTAAGTACTCTCTGTTCATCCTTGCAATGTTTTCTAATGAAATAGATTTCGGACACTCAGCTTCACAAGCACCTGTGTTCGTACAATTTCCGAATCCTTCTTCATCCATTTGATGCACCATGTTTAACACGCGCTGCTTAGCTTCAATTTTTCCTTGCGGTAACAGAGCTAACTGGGAAACTTTAGCGGATACAAATAACATGGCAGAACTATTTTTACAAGCAGCAACACAAGCACCGCAACCAATACAGGCCGCAGCATTAAACGCATCATCCGCATCATCTTTCGGAATTAAAATATTATTTGCGTCTTTTGCATTTCCTGTATTTACAGAAACAAATCCGCCTGCAGCCATAATTCTATCGAAAGAAGAACGGTCAACCGCTAAATCTTTTATCACAGGAAACGCAGCGCTTCTCCATGGCTCAACTACTATTGTATCGCCGTCTTTAAAACTGCGCATGTGCAATTGACAAGTAGTCACTCCTTGTTTCGGTCCGTGCGGACGACCATTAATATACATAGAGCACATTCCGCAAATTCCTTCGCGGCAATCGTGATCAAATGCAATGGGTTCTTTCCCTTCGTTAATGAGTTGCTCATTTACAACGTCAAACATTTCTAAGAAAGACATATCAGGAGAAATTCCTTTTGCAAGATAAGTTTCGAATTTACCTTTTGTGTCTTTGTTTTTTTGCTTCCACACTTTTAGTGTGAGATTCATATTTCCGCTCATAGTGATTAGGAGTTAGGATTTAGGATATAGGATTTAGTGGGGGCCTGTATCATAAATCAATTACTTTTTTTCTAATGAATTTATTAATGCATTAAACATTTTTGATTCTTCAATTATTAGTGCGTAGGCTTTTTCACATTCTTTTTCAGTTAAGAAATTTAAGCTAGTACCTATAATTAAACCTGATTCCAATACTCTAAAACTTCCTTCAGCAATATATAGGTAGTTGATGTAATTTTTTGTTGTATTTCTTCCGTACCCTTCTGCAATGTTTAGTGAAATAGAACAAGCTGCCCTTCTTAATTGGCTAGTTAAACCAAACATTTCTTCTTTTGGAAATCCTTTGGTAAGTTGATAAACTTCGACAGCCAAATCCATTGCTTTTTGCCAAACAATTAAATCTTTAAACGAGCTTATTTTTCCCATAACACTAAATCCTATATCCTAATTCCTTAATCCTTTTTATGCGTAATTTCTTTGTGCTAGTTTAATATTTTCAAATTTCAGTTCTTCTTTATGTAATTCAAAGCTGCTATCTCCTTTATATTCCCAGGCAGCAACATATGCGAAGTTGTCGTCATCACGTAAAGCTTCTCCGTCTTTAGTTTGATATTCTTCTCTGAAGTGACCACCACAACTTTCGTTACGGTGTAAAGCATCTTTACACATTAATTCCCCTAACTCTATAAAATCTGCAACTCGGTGGGCTTTTTCCAACTCAGGATTAAATTCATTTGGTTCGCCCGGCACACGAACATCTTTCCAGAACTCTGCTTTTAATTGTTGAATTTCTGAAATTGCTTGTGTTAATCCTTCTTTGTTACGCGCCATGCCACATTTGTCCCACATAATTTTTCCTAAACGTTTATGGAAACTATCAACGGATTTAGCTCCTTTAATAGAGAATAATTTATTGATGCGCTCCTGAACTTCAGCTTCAGCTTTTACAAACGCTTCATTATCGGTAGGGATTGCTTTAGTGCGAATCTCTTCTGATAAATAATCTCCGATAGTATATGGAATAACAAAATAGCCATCAGCCAAGCCTTGCATTAATGCCGATGCACCTAAGCGGTTTGCGCCATGATCACTAAAGTTAGCTTCACCAAGAGCATACAATCCTTCAACGGTCGTCATTAAATTATAATCTACCCATAGTCCGCCCATGGTATAATGCACTGCGGGATAAATACGCATTGGTTGCTCGTATGGATCTTCACCTGTAATTTGTTTGTACATATCAAACAGGTTGCCGTATTTTTCTTTTACCACATCTTTACCCAATTTAATTATTTCTTCTTTGCTTGGGTTGTGCAATCCTTTTTTGTTGGCTTCAATTTTTCCGTAACGTTCAGTATTAGCAGCGAAATCTAAATACACCGCCATCTTACTTGTGCCAACTCCGTAACCTGCGTCACAACGTTCTTTTGCAGCACGTGAAGCTACATCGCGCGGCACTAAATTACCGAAGGCAGGATATCTTCTCTCTAAATAATAATCTCTTTCGTCTTCAGGAATATCATTTGGCTTGCGGTTATCGTCTTTCTTTTTCGGAACCCAAATTCTTCCGTCGTTACGCAAAGATTCACTCATCAAAGTTAATTTCGATTGGTGATCACCGCTTACAGGAATACACGTAGGGTGAATTTGTGTGTAACAAGGATTTCCGAAGAAAGCTCCTTTTTTATGCGCTTTCCATGCAGCAGTTACGTTACTGCCCATCGCGTTG
>CAZRNW010000248.1:1669-5848 GCA_964601535.1 uncultured Flavobacteriaceae bacterium | reverse complement strand
CGCGCCCAGAAATCAAAGCTAAAATGGAAAATTGTGTGATGGATAGTTTTCCTAAAGAAATTTTCAGGGTGACGGCACTCAAATTTTTGTACCTCTCAAAAACCAATACTTACAAAGTAAGTACACATTTCGAACGCTTGCCTAATCTTGAAGTGTTGATTCTTGAGGATAATCCTATTTCTTCGCTTCCTTCAACTATTTATCTGGCAAAAAATCTGCGCTTAATTTCTTTGCGGAATACTAAAATAACAAAACTGCCTGATACCATTTCCCAAATGGAAAATTTGGCTTTGCTGGATTTAAGAGGTTGTGCTTTTTCGGTTAACGAAATCGAAACCGTTAAAGCCATGCTGCCGGGCTGCGATGTGAAGTTTGATAAAGCTCCGGAAAAAAAATAAGCCCCGAACATTTCTGCCCGGGGCCTATCACCTTTAAAAGTTTTTATTTAGAAGTTGAATGTGTAATCAATTCCGTTTATTGTTACCACCGCAGTTCTGTCGCATGTACCGCTACCGAAATTAACGTAACGCGTTGCTTTTGTACCAGGGGTAAAGTTTAAGTTACCTGCAATCCATGGATATTTTAATAATGCACCGCAAGTTCCAAAGTCTCTTGTCATTCCAATCATATATGCTGTGTAACTCTCACCTGCAGCAGTTAAACCACTTGCATTACCGTCAATCTGAATTCTTGCTTTGCTCCAGTCGATAGGTAAAGTTTGTCCTTTATAACACAATGGATCGCTTGTATTCACCAAAGTTTTATTACGGTTACAATTCCATGTGATAGTTCCGCCACCTGCAGAAGCCGGTTTAATAATATTTACATTAGCATTAACATTCCATGTTAAATTTACACCGGGATTTGTGCCTGTTGGAATTGTTGTTGGAGTTGTGTTGCTGATGTTTTTACTTACAATATTTACAGTATAATCATCCACTGTATAATTTGAAGAAGTAATTGATAATTTATAACCCGGATGACGGTAAGCTGTTGCCGAGTTAGTTGATGCAGAATAATCAAACATTAATTTTCCTGAACGCTTTCTGCCATCGATGCAATTTACACCCGGTAATGGACCGAAATCTACAGTGAAAGTACTAGGACCAAAAGTTAAAGATGCTGATGAAATTCCGAATACATCTTGTCCTCCGCCACCTTTGTAGGTAGATAAAGAACCGTTTTCAGAACCTTGTGAACCGATACCGGCTACATCATTCATGTAGTTTTCGGCCATTTGGTTTTCTTGTGCCGCTGATTGATCTTTATCCGGATCTTCAGTCTCTTTTGTTTTCTTTCTGCAACCTGTAAGCATTAACGAGCCTGCTAATACTAAAGTGCTAAGGGTTAAAATTAATTGTTTGGTTTTCATAGTTTTTGTTTTTTAGTTTATAATAAAGCGACCTGTGGTCTGCTTTGTTGTTTTTAATTTATTTGCTTTTCTGGTAGTATGACTTTAATCCTTGTTAAAGGTTTAATCTAATTTAAGATTTTTCTTAAAAAAGGACTAAATTTGATAGATAATTAAATTTATTCTTGAAGTATAAAATCCTGATATTCATTCTATTAACCTCATTTTCAATAAGTAAGTCACAGGTTGAAAGTAAATTTACTTTAAAACCCGCTTTAGGTATAACAGCTTGTCAGGTTCATGGCGATAAATACAGTGGGTATAATAAACTTGGCTTTACGGGTGGTTTATATCTTAATGCTTTATTAAAAAAGAAACATTCCCTTGAGTTTGGAATTATCTATATACAAAAAGGTGCCCGTAAAAATCAGAACGTTGAAAAATTCGATTACTCTTATTATTTATTGCGTTTAAATTATATCGAAATTCCTTTATTATACAGATGGCAGCATAATAAGTTCTTTTATACAATAGGGCTTTCTTATGGTTATCTGATTAATTATTATGAACACAGCAGTGAGCTCGGAACCTATACCGGACTTTATCCATTTCTTAAATCAGAATATAGTTTTAATATTGGATTGGGTATGATGATAAAACCGCAGATTGGAGTGGAAGTAAGGACAAACAATTCTTATTTAACTGTGCGGCCATGGCAAAGCGGTTTTGTGCAGCCTTATTATAATACCCTTTTATGGCGTACTTTTAATAAAGGCAGTTATAATAATATTATGGAAGTTGTTCTTACTTATAAATTAAAATCAAAAAAGTCACGTGAGCCAAAAGAAGAAATATAAAATAGTTGTAGCCGTTACCGGTGCCAGCGGAAGTATTTATGCCAAAGTACTTTTAGATAAATTGAAAAACGCCGCCGAACAAATTGAAACCGTTGCAGTAGTTATGAGCGATAACGCCAAGGATGTCTGGAAACACGAATTAAAATCGGATAGTTTTTCTTCTTACGGGTTTAATTTTTATGGGAAGAATGATTTTAACGCACCATTCGCATCGGGTTCTTCAAAATTTGATTGTATGATTGTTTGTCCATGCAGCATGGGAACCTTAGGTAGAATTGCCGGCGGCATCAGCAACGATTTAATTACCCGCGCCTCAGATGTGATGTTAAAAGAACGCCGTAAATTAATTTTAGTCACCCGCGATACACCTTTAAGTCTGATACATATCAATAACATGAAAACCGTTACCGAAGCAGGCGGAATTGTTTGTCCGGCCTCACCTTCTTTTTATTCGGTACCAAAAGATTTTGAAGCTTTGGCCGCTACGGTGGTCGACAGGGTTATTGATATTGCGGGACTTGAAATATCAACTTACCGCTGGGGCGGAGAGGGAAGCCGCCTAAATAAATAATTTGTGACTTTTCATTAAATCTGCATTATTCTCTTAAACCAGAAACCCAGAAACCCAGAAACATGAAACATCTTTTATTTTTATTCGCTTTTGTTTTAGGAAACACTTTGTTTTCTCAAAATCTTAAACCAACCGATAAACTTGCTTTACTAAAAGGCACGGTAACAAATTTTAAAGGCAAACCTTTAGCTAAGGAAATTATTATGTTGTATAACGAGAAAACTAAAACCCTCGTGAAAATTAATACAGATGCTGCCGGGAAATTTGAAGCGCTTGTCCCTGTTGGAGCGATTTACAGTTTAAAATATAAAACATTTACGCAAGATGTTGATTACACGAAAATGGAAGTGCCGAACGATAAAGAAGCAACTTACGAGGTGGGCATAAAAATTGAACCGCCAAAAGATTTTGTTTTAGAGAATGTGTATTTCGATACCGGAAAATCATCTTTAAAACCAAATTCATTTAAAGCTTTGAATGATTTGGTTGAGATTCTGAAAATTAAAAACACAATGGTAGTTGAGATTCAGGGACACACCGATAATGTGGGGAAAGATGAAGAGAACATGAAATTATCGCAGGACAGAGCAGATGAAGTGCGAAAATATTTAGTTTCAAAAGGCATTGAAGCCGCACGTGTAACCTCCAAAGGTTACGGACCAAGTCAGCCCGTTGCCGATAATGCAAGCGATGCCGGCAAAGCTAAAAACAGAAGGACGAGTTTGAAGGTGATAAAGGAATAAAAAAAGCGCCTTCAGCGCCTTTTTGCATTTATCAGCGGAGAGAGAGGGATTATTTCATGATCCCATTTTATCCCAGAGTCACAATGCAAAAAGCGGTCCTGCGGACACGTTTTATAATTTTATTCCACTTATGAAAGCAAGTTTTCAACGTTCCATAAAATTAAAAAAGCGCCTTCAGCGCCTTTTTGCATTTATCAGCGGAGAGAGAGGGATTCGAACCCTCGTTACCTTGCGGTAAACACGCTTTCCAAGCGTGCTCGATCGGCCACTCTGACATCTCTCCTAATTGGGGACACAAAAATACAAGAATTTTCGGGAATAAAGACTACTTCTCAATCTCAAACAAATAACATTGTTCAGTCATACCCTCGGTGTGGATGAGTTTTAATTTGTTTGGGTATTTTTCCATGATGGGCTGAATGATGTTGTGCACCGTGTTAATGATTTGTCCCGTGTTTTTGGTCGGATCTATTCGTAAACTCGCTACCATCACGTGTGTTACTTTTTGTTTATCAAAGAAAGCAAGTACACTATCAGGATTTGATTGGTCAGTCAATGAATCTCTTTTAATCACACTGTAAATCGGGAAAAACTTTTTGCCTTTTCCGTAAACGAAGCTCATTGGTGCTTTACGACAGGCCACTAAATCTTCTTTCT
>CAZRNW010000248.1:0-1659 GCA_964601535.1 uncultured Flavobacteriaceae bacterium | reverse complement strand
TTTAAACTATCTGCACACCATTCGCTGCAGCGCAAATAGTTTTGCCAATCGGGCGTATAACCAAAATATTTATCGCCTTTTAAATTTTTAGTCACGATAGGTAAATTAGCAAAGCCACGCTTTACACTCGATAAAAATACAGAACCAATCACCATTACAATTACAGCGAAGTAAATGAGTTTACCCATGCCTGCATTTTTGGTATAATGATAGAACGCATAAAAAATAAGCAATAACATCACCGGCATACAAACCAAAATAATACGTGCCTGGTCCCAGCGCACCTGAAGAATAACAAATGATAATAAAGCCTGCGCGCCCGAAAATAATCCGAATAATAATAAAGGCTTGTTCTTTTGTTTAAACACTAACCATAATCCCAATAAAGTAATTACAATAACTAAAAAGGCAAGCATGCCATAAACTTCAACCGACATTTCATCACGCCAGCCGATAATCTGAAAAAAGCGTTTCGATAAATACAAATCACAATTATCAAAAAAACGGGTTACGAAACCGTTAAAATCTTCCTGTCCCTGACTAAAATCGTAAGGGTCTTTCTGCATTAATATTTTTCCTTGTCCGCTAAACTGGTTTTGTGCGCCCCAAACCATACGCACTATTCCTGTATAGGCGAGTTTAAATATCAGGTAAGAGCCAAGTGATGCGCCGAGTGCCTTCCAGTTTTTTTCGATAAAGAAAAACAACATGATAGCAGGAACAACAACAACCGCTGAGCTTTTTGCGGTGCCCATTAAAAACATACTTAAACCCAGCATTAACCAGGTTTTCCATTGTGTACCAAAGTTGACGTTTTCTTTATTAACGGCATCCATGGTTTTGGTCGCGTAAAAGAAAAATAAACCTTGCAGGAAAAAATAAAACGCCTCGGTGAAAGTCATGGAAGCGTAATACAAAATCATGTGATTAACCGCCTGAAAAACTGCAACGGGAATAAAAACAACAAAGGGAATACGTTTTTCAAAAGATTTGTAGAATAAAACAAAACCGAAAACGTTAAACAGCACCGAGAAAATTTTGAAGACAATTAAATTGGTACCAAAAAACTTGGTGAGTAAACCTAAAAACAAAGGGTAGAGCGGGGCGTTTTGTGTATAAAAATACTGCGGGAACTCGTTTACATAGCGCCAGCCGGCTTCAATGTAAAGGGCGTCGTCATGGGCTTCGCTGATACGTGCATTAAAAAACAGTAAAGAAAAAAACACGCAGGCAAAAGTTAAAGTATAAAATACTTTGGTGTTATTGGTGATTAACCAATTCTCCAGTTTGGCTAAACCTTCGGTTTGTTTTTTAGCAGGTGCTTTTTTTGTTTTGGCAGCCGTTTTACTCATAGATGCAAATGTAATAAAATAAGCTAATTTTAGGCTGAATTTATAGGTTAAAATATGACTAATAAACTGTATTTTTACGACCGTAAATGTTTCATTTCTTACTCCGTACCATACCGCGCCCGATTCTCATCACATTTAGTTTGTGGTTCAGTAAAATTGCGCCCTTATTGTATTACGGCACCCGTTACGAAGACCCGATAAGCGGCAAAACCTACCGCAAATTTTTACCTTATGGTTACAGCGGCCGCGCAAAACGGAAGAATGTTTTATGTCCCGGCAGTTTATCGTTGGAGCGTCACCGTTTGTT
>CAZRNW010000247.1:4533-5894 GCA_964601535.1 uncultured Flavobacteriaceae bacterium | reverse complement strand
TGTACGATTTTTGTGTTTTTAAGGTTACAAATAACCTCATAATAAATACAAATCAGGGCTCTTAAAATCAAAATAACTTTAAAAAAAACTAACTAACGACTATGGCAGACGGAGAGAAAATTATCCCCATTAACATTGAAGATGAAATGAAAACAGCCTTCATCGATTATTCGATGTCGTTTATAGTTTCACGCGCTTTACCAGATGTACGCGACGGTTTAAATCCAGTTCACCGCCGTGTTTTATACGGTATGCTGGAACTTGGATTAATGTCCAACAGACCTTACAAAAAAAGCGCACGTATTGTAGGTGAAGTTTTAGGAAAATATCACCCGCACGGCGATGCCAGTGTTTACGACACAATGGTGCGTATGGCCCAAGACTGGAGTTTGCGTTACATGCTGGTTGACGGACAAGGAAATTACGGAAGTATTGATGGTGATCCTCCTGCAGCAATGCGTTACACCGAAGCACGCATGCGTAAAATTGCTGAAGAAATTATCGCAGATTTAGAAAAAGACACTGTTGATTTCCGTCCGAATTTCGACGACTCATTAACTGAGCCGACTGTAATGCCAACACGTATTCCGAATTTATTAGTGAATGGTGCATCCGGAATAGCTGTTGGTATGGCCACCAATATGGCACCGCATAACTTAACAGAAATTTGTGATGCCTGTATGGCTTACATTGATAACCGTGATATTGATATCGCAGGATTAATGCAATTTGTAAAAGCGCCGGATTTCCCAACAGGCGGAACCATTTACGGATTCGCAGGTGTGAAAGAAGCTTTTGAAACCGGAAGAGGAAGAATTGTATTGCGGGCAAAAGCAGTTATTGAAACTGTAAAGGACAGAGAGAGAATTATCGTTAACGAAATTCCATATCAGTTAAACAAAGCGGAAATGATTAAGAAAACCGCTGAGTTGGTAAACGATAAAAAATTAGAAGGTATTTCTGATATCCGCGATGAATCAGACAGAGATGGGATGCGTATTGTTTACGAATTGAAACGCGATGCCATATCGAATGTTGTATTAAACAATTTATATAAGTTTACTTCATTACAAACCTCATTCTCAGTAAATAACATTGCACTCGTTGGTGGTCGCCCAATGATGTTGAATCTAAAAGATCAGATTCATTATTTTGTTGAGCACAGACATGATGTGGTTGTACGCCGCACCAAATTTGATTTGGCTCAGGCAGAAAAACGCGCTCATATTTTAGAAGGCTTATTAATTGCCATCGATAATTTAGATCAGGTTATTAAAATCATCCGTGAAAGCGAAACACCTGATGCAGCCCGAGATGAATTAATGAGCAAATTCAGCTTAAGCGAAATTCAAAGCCGCGCT
>CAZRNW010000247.1:0-4523 GCA_964601535.1 uncultured Flavobacteriaceae bacterium | reverse complement strand
GCGCCTGCGTGCTTTAACCGGACTGGAACGCGATAAATTAAAAGGCGAATACGAAGAGCTGAAAAAATTAATCGCTTATTTAAACAGTGTTTTAAATGACGAAGGTTTGCGTTACAAAATTATTAAAGAAGAAATTGCAGAAATAAAAGAAAAATACGGTGATGCACGCCGTACTGATATTATTTTCTCAGGAGATGATATCAAGATGGAAGACATGATTGCCGATGAAGATGTGGTGATTACCATTTCGCATATGGGTTATATCAAGCGTACAAGTTTAGATGAGTACCGCGCACAGGGCAGGGGAGGAAAAGGAAGTAAAGGTTCATCAACACGCGAAGAAGATTTTATTGAACACATGTTTGTGGCATCAACACACAATTATTTACTGTTGTTTACCGAAAAAGGACAAGTATTCTGGTTACGTGCGTTTGAAATTCCGGAAGGAAACAAAACAAGCAAAGGCCGTGCCATTCAGAATTTATTGAATATTCCTGCCGATGATAAAGTGAAAGCATTTATTAATGTGAAAAATTTATCTGACGACGAATACATCAATAATAACTTCATCATTCTTTGTACAAAAGAAGGAATCATCAAGAAAACAACCCTTGAAGCTTATTCAAGACCAAGAGCAAGTGGAATTAACGCAATTACCATCCGTGAAGGCGATGTTTTATTAGAAGCAGCATTAACCAATGGTAAAAACGAAATCATGCTGGCAACCAAGCTCGGTAAGGTTTGTCGCTTTAACGAGGAGAAGGTTCGTCCAATGGGACGAAACGCTTCCGGTGTAATCGGTATTGATTTAGCAGATGAAGAAGGCGGTAAGAATGAAGTTATAGGAATGATTTGCATTAACGATCCGAGCGCAAATGTTTTAGTTGTATCGGAAAAAGGATATGGCAAGCGTTCTGAAATTGACGAATACCGTATAACCAACCGGGGCGGCAAAGGCGTAAAAACAATAAACATTACCGATAAAACCGGAAATCTGGTAGCTATCAAATCTGTTACAGATGCCAACGACCTCATGATTATTACCAAAAACGGAATTACCATCCGTATGAATGTAAAAGATTTAAGGGTAATGGGCCGGGCTACACAAGGCGTAAGGTTAATAAACATTCAGGAAAGCGACGAAATTGCAGCTGTTACCAAAGTCGACCATGAAGAAGACACGGAAAACGAGGGCGGGGGCGAGCAAAACAACGTTTCACCTGAAAATAATACACCAACGGATAATATCACTCAATAAGTGGTAAGTCTGTGATTTAATTTTAGTATAAATTAGCGAACAATAATGAAGCAGAACAAGTACGCTTCATTATTTTTAAAAACCAATGAAGCCAAGTGCTTCTTTATTAAAACAAAAAAAATGAAAAAAAGCATCATTGCATCAATTACGTTAAGTATTTTAGGCTTAACAACTTTAGTGGCTCAACCTACATTAGTAGAGAAGATAGAAGCCAAACCCGGTAAACTGGTAATTCCATACGAAAGATGGAAACTTCCAAATGGTTTAACCATCTTATTAAACGAAGACCATTCTGATCCTGTGGTTAACGTAATGGTAACTTATAAAGTAGGTTCGAACCGTGAGGATATCGGAAAATCAGGATTCGCTCACTTTTTTGAGCACATGATGTTCCAGGGTTCTAAGCACGTTGCCGATGAAGAACATTTTAAAATGGTAAGTACAGCAGGCGGAAACATGAATGGTTTTACCCAACAGGATAAAACTGTTTATTTTGAAACGCTTCCTTCTAATTATTTAGAAATGGGATTGTGGTTAGAAGCTGACCGTATGGGTTTCTTATTAGATTCTTTAACAACAAAGAAATTCGAAAACCAGCGTGATGCCGTTAAAAACGAAAAATCACAAAACGTAGAGAATCAACCTTACGCTATGGCTTTCGTTGAAGAAATTAATAAAGCTTTATATCCGCCAAAACATCCTTACAGCTGGCCGGTTATTGGTTATGTTGATGACTTAAACCGCGCATCATTAGATGACGTGAAAAATTTCTTCTTACGCTGGTATGGTCCAAACAACGCTATCCTTTCTATCAGCGGTGATTTTAAACCTGAAGACGCTTTAAAATTAATAGATAAATATTTCGGAGATATTAAACCATGTCCGGAAGTAAAAAAATTACGCGTTCCGCCGGTAGTTATTCCTACTGATAAATATACTGCATACAAAGACAGAACATATTTCCCTCTTAACTTACGTGTTTACCCAACAGTTCCGCAATATCACCGCGATGAGCCGGCATTGGATATTTTAGGACGTATGATGGGCGGCGGAAACAACTCTGTGTTTTATAAAAACTTCGTTAAGACTGAAAAAGCTGTTCAGGCAAACGTAGGTCATGGCTCTATGGAATTATCAGGTGAGTTTTCTATTCAGATTTTTGCTTATCCGCCTGATGATATGAATCTTGAAAAATTATTTACGGATATTGATGCGCTTGTAAAGACAAGTATTGAAGATTTTGAAAAAACAGGAATTACCGACGAAGCTTTAGCGCGCGTTAAAGCAGATATTGAATCGGGATATTATCAGGGATTAGATGAAGTATTTAATAAAAACGCAACCATTTCTGAGTGGGAAAGATTATTAGGTAAATCATCAACTGTATCAGATGATATGGATCGTTACGCTAAAGTTACTAAAGAAGATATTATCCGTGTATTCGGAAAATACATTAAAGGTTCGGGTGCTGCTATTTTAAATACATATCCTATCACCAATAATAAAGATTCAGTAAAATCAGTTAATCCTTTTGCTAATTCAACTTTCCCGGCTAATCCTGAATACGCAGGTTTATCATACAAACCAAATTCAGATAAGTTCGACCGCGCTGTTAGACCAGGCGCAGGGCCGTCAAAAACCGTAAAGGCTCCTGAGTTTTTCCAGACTAAATTAAAGAACGGAATGAAAGTTTTAGGAACTAATTCCAGTGAAAGCCCGGTTGTGAACATTGTGATCACTATGGAAGGCGGAAGTCTTGCTTTGTCGCCTGAATTGTATAAAAAATTAGGCATTGTTGAAATGACCGCCGGTATTTTAAATGAAGGAACAAAGAATTTTACGACCGAACAAATGGCTGCTGAACTCGAGAAATTAGGAAGCTCTATTTCATTCTCAGGAGGTAAGTCGCAATCATCTATCAATGTTAACTGTTTGAAGAAAAACCTTGATGCTACATTGAAATTACTCGAAGAGAAATTATTGAATCCCGGTTTCCGTCCTGAAGATTTCAAATTAGGAAAGAAGCAATATAAAGAAAGCATTAAGAATGACAAGACTAGTCCTGGAACAATGGCAAACAAAGCTTTCTCTCAGGCACTCTACGGTAGTTCTTCTATTTTAGGATTAGAGCCAACTGTAAAAACGATTGAAGCCGTGGAATTACAGGATCTGAAAGATTATTTTGCTAATGCGTATTCATCATCTGTTGCTAATGTAGTAGTGGTAGGTGACATTACTGAAGCTGAAGTTATTTCTAAATTAGAATTCTTAAACAAAATGTCTAATAAAGAAGTCAAGATTTATCCGATTCCTGAACCTGCTGCAAAAACAGAACAGCAATTCTTCATTGTAGATAAAGTGGCAGCTCCGTCATCAGTTATCATGATGGGTTACCCTTCATTGAAATATGATGCTACCGGTGATTATTTCAAGAGTCAGATTGCAAACTTCGCATTTGGCGGGGCATTCAACAGCCGTTTAAATTTAAATTTACGTGAAGATAAAGGTTATACTTATGGTATCCGTTCAGGTTTTCAGGGCGGAAAATATGTTGGCAGCTTCGTTATTAGTTCTTCTGTAAAAAGACCGGCGACTGTTTTGTCTATTGCTGAGATTACAAAAGAGTTTACTAATTACACAACAAATGGCATTACAGATAAAGAATTAGAGTTCACTAAAAACTCCATGTTAAACGTGGAAGCTTTGCGTTATGAATCACCATGGCAAAAAGCGAGTTTCCTTTCAAATATCGTGCGTTACGATTTACCGAAGGATTATGTAGCTCAGCAAAACCAGATTTTAAAATCAATTACTAAAGATGAGTTGAATGCTCACATAAAAAAGTATTTTGATTTAAATAAAATGACAACTGTAATTGTTGGTGACAAGAATTATATTGAAGCTAAATTGAACGACGCAATGAAAGACGCGAAGAATAAAGAAACGTTAAACAACGTTAAGTTCAAGAAAATGTCGGTTGAATAATTATGCATTTGCATACTATTTGCGTCATTAATTGTAAAGAAACGACTATGAAAGCACTCTTAACCATAACACTGGCAGCAGCAAGTATTTTTGCTGTTGCGCAGGATAATCAGGTTTTAAACTCCATCAATTACTTAAAAAGTAAGGAATTTGATAAAGCAAAAGCATCAGCAGATTTAGCGGCAGAACATGAAAAAACCAAAGGCTCTCCAAAAATGTGGAAAGCCCGCGGCGATGTTTACCGTGCTATTTATTCCGATACTTCTGCAACAGTAAGAGC
>CAZRNW010000246.1:3145-5898 GCA_964601535.1 uncultured Flavobacteriaceae bacterium | reverse complement strand
TTGGCAACACAGCAATAACGAAATGCCAATGCGCTATATCCTCTCCTGTTTCTGGGAAGGACAGGAAGGCAGTTTTCTATTATGGACCTTCTGGAATGTAGTACTTGGATTAATCTTACAACGCTCGTTAAAAAACGAATGGGAATCGCCGGTGATGTCGGTTTTTGCTTTAGCACAGGTTTTTTTATCGAGCATGATTTTAGGAATTTATATTGGTGATATCAGAATCGGAAGCTCTCCTTTTTTATTATTGCGCGAACATCCTGATTTTTTAAACGCCCCTTTCGTTCAAAGTTTCATGGAGAATCCCAATTACATTTCGAAACTAAATCCAAGAGGTTTAAATCCATTGCTTATGAATTACTGGATGACCATCCATCCGCCCACTTTATTTTTAGGATTCGCCTCCACACTTCCGCCTTTTGCGTTTGCAATTGCAGGATTATGGAAAAGAAAATATAATGAATGGCAGCAAATTGCTTTGCCCTGGACTTATTTCGGCATATTAATTCTCGGCGTAGGAATTTTAATGGGTGGTGCATGGGCTTACGAAGCTTTAAGTTTCGGCGGTTTCTGGGCATGGGATCCCGTTGAGAATTCATCACTCGTTCCGTGGTTGGTTTTAGTTGGAGCAGGACACGTTATGATTGTGAACAAAAATAAAGGCGGTTCTTTATTCACCACACATCTTTTAGCCATCGGTTCTTTTTTATTGGTCCTCTACTCCACCTTCTTAACCCGCAGCGGAATTTTAGGTGATGCTTCGGTCCATGCTTTCACTGATTTAGGAATGCAAGGACAATTGGTGCTTTACGTTTTAGTATTTGTTGCTTTATGTGTTGCCCTTTTAATTAATAATCCTCTTTTAAGAGTTTCTTATTTAATGGGCTCCGTGCTGATGCTATTTTTCTGAATAATATACGGCCACAAAACATTTTTATTTTACGTGTGGGTTTTATCGAGCATTGGTTTAACCGCGTACAGCTACAATAAATATTTCCCGAAAGAAAAAGATGAAGAAGCTTTATACTCACGTGAATTCTGGATGTTCCTAGGGGCATTTGTTTTATTGTTATCTGCTTTGGTGATTACTTACTTCACTTCTATTCCTGTCCTTAATAAATTATTCGGCATAAAAAAAGCACCGCTCAAAGTGGAAGATTATAATTTATGGACAGTGCCCTTTGCAATTGTTATTTTGGTTTTAATGGCTGCAGCACAATTTCTCAAATACAAAAAAACAAATCCAAAAGAGTTTTTTAAAAAAATAACCATTTCATTTCTCATCGCTGTTTCATTCGGAGTTGCCTGTTCAATACCACTCTATTTTATTAATGATTATGGTAAGGCGGATGGTTTGCATAAATGGAATTTAATTTCTTATTCACTCTTATTTACAATCGGAATTTTTGCCGCATTAGCTAATGGCGATTACTGGTTAAGAATTTTAAAAGGAAAGATTTCAAAGTCCGGTGCCTCTATTGCGCACATTGGTTTTGCTTTAATTTTAGTGGGGGCTCTGGTTTCTAATTCTAAAAAAGCAATTCTCTCAAAAAATACGTCTGCCAAAAAAGTTGAAGTGTTTGGCGAAGGCTTCAGCGGACAAGAAAACATTTATTTAGAACAGGGCGATACTTTGCCAATGGGACCATACCTTGTCACTTATTCGGGTAAAGAAATTCATGGAATTGATTTTTATTTTAAAGTAGATTACTTTACAAAAGGCGCCAACGGAAAACCTGAATTTGCGTTTCAATTGCAGCCAAAAGTTCAGGATAATCCAAGAATGGGCCGCGCTGCTGATCCCGATACAAGGCATTTTTTAAACCGGGATATTTATACCCATGTTACAATTGGCGACATGAGTACTGTAGTTGATACTACCATCCGCAACAAATACAATTCTCCAACCAATTACATCGGCCGCATAGGTGATACAATTGTCGCATCAAATGCCATTGTTATAATTGATTCACTTCAATCCAGTTTAACACAGGAAGAATACGAAAAGAATGATTCTTTACTAGAAGTAACAGTTGTTTTAAAAGCTTATAATGTACATGGGGAAGTTTATAAGGCAAGACCGAAATACATCATCAAAAAAAATATGGTAATACCTGAAAGCGATAAAATTGAAGACTTAGGTTTAAAATTTTCGTTCTGGAAAATAAATCCGGAAGAAGGCAGCGTTGAAATAAGCATGGCCGAAAAAGTAAGCAATTCAAAAGATTTTATTGTAATGAAAGCAGTGATGTTTCCGTATATAAATGTATTATGGATTGGCTCTATAACAATGGCATTAGGTACGTTTATTGCTATTCGTGAACGCAGACGAACCTTAAAGATTTCGGAGGAAAATCATGGCGGCTAAAAACACTTCGACAAGCTCAGTAGCCAAGATCAAGGTCTTGGTGATTGGCAGCGGAAATATCGCTTGGCATATCGTTTCGCATTTGTCTTTTTTCAAGCGCTTTGAGATAACGGTTTATAACCATGCTTCTACACCTCACTTAAAACAACTGCAGAAAGAGTTTAAAGTTGCAGTAACTACCGATTGGAAAAAAGTAAGTAAAGAAACAGATTTGTTCTTTATTTGCACCTCCGATTCTGCCATCCAATCAATAGCTTCCAAAATAAAAAAATTAAAAGCAAAAGGCTTTGTCATACACACTTCCGGAACAGCGCCATTAAAAGAAATAACCTCAGCATCAAAAAATGTTGGCGTATTTTATCCTTTACAAACTTTTTCGTTC
>CAZRNW010000246.1:417-3135 GCA_964601535.1 uncultured Flavobacteriaceae bacterium | reverse complement strand
ACGAAGTTCCTGTTTTTATTGAGGCGAATAATTCAAAAGCACTTGATTTCATGAACAATTTCTCGAAATTATTTTCAGAGACTGTTGTTAAATTAAATTCAGAACAAAGATTAAAATTACATTTAGCCGCTGTTATTGCAGGCAATTTCAGCAATGCTATGTACGCTGCGGCCAATACTTTCACAGAAAAAGAATTAGGAAAAAATTATTTTCAATACCTTATTCCGCTCATTGTAAAAACTGCTAAAAAAACAAGGTCTGTCACTCCTGCTAATGCACAAACCGGTCCGGCTGCACGAGGCGACAACAAAACACAAAAACAACATTTACTGCTTCTGAAAAAATATCCTGATTTGAAAAAAATTTACAAATCGCTCAGTAAATTAATAGAAAAGCAACAAAAAGCCAATGCAAAACTTCAAAGAAAAACTAAATAAAATAACCACACTTATTTTTGATGTTGACGGCGTGCTCACCGATAACAAAGTTTTGGTTATGGAGAATGGAGATGTGGTGCGCAATGTACATTCGAAGGATGGCTATGCACTTCAGCTTGCGATAAAAAAAGGTTACCGCTTGGTGATGCTTTCAGGCGGAAATAATGTTGCTGTAAAAAATTTACTGGCAAAAACCGGTGTGCAACATCTCTACATCAACCAACACGACAAATTACAATGCTATAAAGATTTCATAAACGAAAACAATTTAACCGACGAAGAAATTCTCTATATGGGAGATGATTTACCCGATTATGAAGTTATGAGCAGAGTTGGGATAGCTGCCTGCCCAAACGATTCAGCTACAGAAATCAAAGCCATCAGCATTTATATCTCCCCTAAAATCGGTGGACATGGCTGCGTAAGGGATATAATTGAGCAAGTGATGCGGGTACAGGGTACCTGGGCTGTTGCCAACTGGTAATTGATTATATTTGTATGAATGACGAATAAATTACTCCAAAATAAATTTTTCGCTTTTTTAAAACTCATAAGGTTCGAAAATCTGCTGATATTGATTTTCACTATGTGCTGTATACGTTACTTTGTTATTCACCCAGTGTTAGAGCATGTATATTTTCCGGAAGGTTCTTTTTGGTTATTGGTTACAAGCACAACTTTAATTGCCGCTGCGGGTTATATAATAAACGATTATTTTGATGTAAAAACCGATATTATCAATCATCCGGAAACCGTTGTGATTGATAAAACCATCAAGCGCAGAACTGCTATGTTGCTACATTTAGTTTTTAGCAGTATTGGTTTGTTACTTGGCGCATGGTTAGCTTATCGTTGTTTTGCTTTGCGATTGGTCTTGTTTCAAGTTGTTGCCATCACTTTGCTTTGGTTCTACTCTACTCATTTCAAAAAACAATTACTTACAGGGAATCTCGTGATTGCATTTTTAACCGGCATTATTCCCTTTATGCCTTTGGCCTATGAAATGCTAAACGGAGTGCATGTAAATACTGCCTATTTTGATCAGGAGCCTGATAAATTAAAATTACTTCTTATAATAGCGATCTTATTCAGCGGCTTTGCATTCTTAACTTCGCTCATCAGAGAAATTATTAAGGATATGGAAGATTTTAAAGGCGATATACAAACGGGATGTAAGACAATGCCAATTGCATGGGGAATTATTACTACGAAAACAGTAACGTTTTTTTTAATCATCATCACACTTGGTTTATTAGGTTTTTCGATGATAAAACTCTGGCAATGGCATCAGAAAACAGCTTCGTTTTATTTAATCATGTCGGTTTTCTTTCCTTTGTGCATTCTTGTGATTCAAGTACTGCGCTCCAAAACACCATTTCAATTTAAGGTGGCTAGCCTTTTATTAAAATTTGTTATGCTATTTGGTGTGGCTTTCACTTTCATTATAAAATTAATTTATGAGCGGCATTGATAAATTAATGAAAGATTACCCTTATCAATTAATTTTGGGTTCGGGTTCACCGCGCCGGCAAGAACTTTTGAAAAGCTTAGGTTTTAGCTTTACACTGAAACCAATTAATGCTGATGAATCGTTTCCCGCAAATTTAACAGCACAGCAAATTCCGCTGTATTTGGCCGAAAAAAAAGCAAAGGCTTTTCCTGATAAGTTAATAGATAATCAGCTTTTAATTACTGCCGATACAATTGTATGGTGTGAAGGCAAAGTATTAAACAAACCTGCCGATTTTGAAGAAGGTAAAAAAATGCTGAGTAGTCTGAGCGGTAAAATGCATGAGGTTTTTACTGCTGTTTGTTTAAAAAGCGCTAATAAACAACTGAGTTTTTATGATACCAGTAAAGTTTATTTTAAGAACTTAACTAATGAGGAAATTGAATATTATCTTAATAATTTCAGTCCGTACGACAAAGCCGGCGGTTATGGTGTGCAGGATTGGATAGGCTATATCGGGATTGAAAAAATTGAAGGAAGTTTTTATAATGTAATGGGACTTCCGGTTAAACAATTGTATGAAGAATTAATAAAATTCAAGTGATGAAAAAAATAGCAGTTTTATTTTTTACCTGTGTTTCGGTGAGCTTATTGTCGCAGCGTGAATTTGAGATTATTTTATTTGATGCCGTTGTGAATGATTTTGATGTGATTGGTGAGGAAGCTTACGAAAAAAATAACCGTGTTCGTGAAGACATCACTTCAAAAGTTAAAGCGGAAGTGAAAACCACCTCCAAAGCAGAGCCTTCGGGCGGCGTGACTTATGATGCC
>CAZRNW010000246.1:0-407 GCA_964601535.1 uncultured Flavobacteriaceae bacterium | reverse complement strand
AACATGTTGGCTAAGTGCTGCCGACGGAAAAAATGAGGATATTGAAATTACAATTGATTTAGAAGAAGTTGAAGGCATTACACAAGCTGCCGTTAGTGATATTTATTTTTTTACCGGCAACAGAAAAGATTACCAAACCTGGAAAGATTATAACCGTATTAAAAAAGTATCGATGACGGTTAATGATTTACCCTATGGTGAAATTAAATTTGAAGACACTTACAAGCAACAAAGCATAGATCTGGAAAAATTTAAAATCGACCGAAGCAGAAGGTGCCGTATCCGTTTCAGGATTGTTGATGTTTACAAAGGCAATAAATTTAATCAGCTTGCTGTAAGTGATATTCAGCTGCTCGGAAAGGCTAAATAAATTATAATTGTTCAGCTATTTTTTTTGCGATTGTTTC
>CAZRNW010000245.1:0-5898 GCA_964601535.1 uncultured Flavobacteriaceae bacterium | reverse complement strand
TTAACAGTAAAACTTTGGGTCGCAGTGCAACCGTTAGCATCTGTAACAGTAAGTGTGTAAACCGTACTTGAAGTGATGCCAGGGCTAACTGTTGGGTTTTGTACGGTCTGATTATACGACCCAGAAGGAATCCATGCATATGTATAAGGTGTTGTACCTCCAGAAGCGATTGGCGTTGATCCAATAACGAATGGTAAACTTGGCAAAGTAAATTGAGCGAATGGTGGATTAAATACAATTGGAGAGGATGCAGTTAAGTTAATTGTATTTGATCCCATTGAACAACCAGCAGAGTTAGTTACAACGAGAGAATAGTTCCCAATGCTTGATGTTGAATGAGTTGGGGAGTTCGAACCAACGTTTCCGCCGTTTTGTACCCACTGATACGTAAATCCTGAACCGGAACCTGCTGCAATTGTTGATGATAGCAATGATGGATTGCTATTACAAATACCAGGTGGATTTGCAGAAATACTTACTGTTGGTGTTGGACTTATAGTTACCGTATTTGAATTTGAAGAACAGCCTGAACTAGAAGTTACGTTTAAGTAATAAGCTCCAACGGCCAATGGATTGTAGGTTGCTCCCGTTCCGCCTATTCCAATAGCTACTCCATTTAAATACCATTGATAAGTTGCACCTGAGGGCAACGGTGTAAGTGTTGAACTTAAGGTTATTGATGGTGATGATGGAAAACAGGCGGGTGTATTATTCGATGAAATATTTACAACGAAAGAAGGCTGAACCGTAACACTAACTGTTTTAGTAAAGACACACCCACCAAATGTTACCTTGACAGTATAGGTTGTACTAGTTAAAGGCGATACAGTTTGAACAGATCCGGTAAGTGGACCAGGTGTCCAAGTATAACTACTATTTGCAACAGCTACAGGGATATAAAACGTGAAAGTTCCACCTCCTAAAAAAGGCGGTAAAGTAAATGTTATTTTCTGATTGAATGAAGAATTTAAAGTAGTAGGTGAACCCGGACAAATTACAGGCGGACTAGCTGATGCAATTACTGTATAAAGTGCTTGCAAAAGTGCACAATTAATTGAAATAGGCGGGCCAGGTCCGACAGATTTGGCTGCAAAAGAAGTATTACTTGAAATACGACTCGCATTATTTACCTGATCAAAACCATAGCCGTTATTATTTGCCGTTCCAACTAATGTTTGGTCGTAAACCAAAACCTTTCCATTTATATAACCTGTATTTTCTGAATAATCCGAGATAAATATTTTAGCGTATTCATCATCACTGGCAATCGACGTTGGTCCATTTATTGTTCCGTTATTCAGATTGTAATATCCACCTGTTCTTAAATAACTAGTCAAACCCATGTCCAAAGTTCCTACATTGTTAAACTCACGGGTAATACTAATCAGGCCATTATTGGAAACAGTTCCATTAACATTGGTAATTTTAAAATCTCTATTAATAGAAATCTGGTTATTGTTTATAAAATTAGCCTGCTTTACTTCAATATCTCTCGAATTTACGGTACTGTAATTTACCAAAGAACCTTTTTCTAGAGTAATATCTAAACCAACATCTAGTGGCCGATAATTATTAAAGGTATTGTTATCCTTACTAATTGTAATTGATTTCTTTACCACAAAAGTTGGTTGAGGTTTAATTCGATAATCATTATTATTAATTATAACCGTTCCGTTATTATAAGATGATGTAAGATTACCAGTAACATTAAAGCTTCCATTATTATCAATTACTACTGAGGCTGTACCAAGACCATTCCCACTAATATTTAATGAATTGTTCGAATTAAACAATCCGTAATTAGTAATAATCTTATTGTATTTACCATCCAAACTAATTGCATTGGTTATATTAACAATACCGGATTGTAGATTCAATAACTTTAACGCGGAATTACTCACATTTAATTGTCCGCCAATATTAAAAGATGACATACGAATTTCTGACTTCGGATCAACTATAGCATTAGTGATTTTTAGCCATCCTTTGGTAATAGCAAGATTTTTACCAATAGAAAATTTAGCTCCACCCCGAACGTTAATTACGATAGAATCCGTATTAGATAAAGCGTCTATGTTGACAGCGTTTGTAACATCGAAACCAGAATTAGGATAACATTCAATTCTCAAATTTTTTGCGTTTGAAATATTTAAATTTCCAGAAGATTTATAGAATGTGCCTTTATTATGAAAAGTTCCTTCTACTAAAGTAAGATCGTTAACTACACCTTCATTACAAAGAACTCCACCATTTAATATTATATTTCCCGATGCTGTTACACCGGCCTTAATACAAACAACGCTTCCACTTCCAATAGTAATGCTTGCCGAAGTATTGGTGCTTATTATTGTAGTGCATCCTGTACATAACTGTGCCTTCGCAAACTCAATAAAAAACAAGGCGAATATTATCAATGAAAATTTGAAGTATTGCTTTATCATGTTTCTTTTAAACATATTCAATAATTTTAATTGGAGTTTATTTTCCCAGTATTAATTAATGAGCCGCTTCCAGTAATTTGCAAGCAATTGATAATACTGGAATTGGTTATTGAACCCGAATTGTTTTGAATCGACTGATCAATATTGATAATACCGTCATTTGTTAAGTTACCGCCACCATTCGTAAAAGCACCGTTAATATTCATTATAGCGTCCGCATTATTTAAGATTTGGCTAGCACTCCCTAGAGTAACTGAAGAACTAAGCGAAGTGTTGCCATAATTAGAGATGGAGCCTGAGGTAAATGTTATCACTTTCGGATTAAAAATTCCTTTATTACATATGGTTCCGCCATTGAGATTTATGGTTCCAATAAAATTGCCGGTAGTGTCAACACAAAAAGTTTCGCCTGAATTTACAACGTAACTCGAACTATCAAGTGAAGTAATATTTAGGCTGCATGTACCGCAAATTTGTGATTTGGCACTATTAAAAAACAATACCAATAAGGAAACGAAAAAAAATCTTGACAAATATTTCATAGTTTATGTTTTAAAATACTTTAACAATTTTAACATTCATATTTCAACTTATCAATTAGTATTTCAATTTGTTAAAAACTTTAATTGTATGAAATGAATAGCAAAATAATCACTGTTTAGAGGAATTAAATAAAGTCTTTTAATAATCAGAAAGTTAGATAGGGACAAATTAGATATTCAGTAAATCCTATTTTCAAATTATAGGTAAAAACACCTAGTCCTTTTCACTTGAAAGATTAATTTCATTGTTAATAACCAAGGCCATATTAACAATTCCATAATAATTGCATTAATAATTTAATAATCAAATTGTTTGTGGGTGGAAAGCTCAGGAATTATTTCTCAACAGAAACGGTCTCTTTTCCGATTTTAGCTTCCAGTTTTTCGGAAGAAATAGTTTTAATTACAACGCCCTCAACTACGTCACCCTTTTTTACTAGGTAAGATTTACCATTGATAGAAACTAATCCGGTGGCTGCACCACTGGTTTTATTTTCAACTAAACCGAGATATTTTAAATCAATCGTCTTGGGAGGGTTTATAACCAGTTTTTGTATCTGAGGTATAATTTGCGGTTTGGGGTTATTATTTGTGTTTGAATTGTTGTTTGCTTTATAATGTTGTTCTTCTTTTAAAAAAGGATCTGCGTAATTAAGTGCTAATTTATAGACCACCGAATCTTCGGTTTTCAACTTAGAAACAGAAACCGCTTTCTCATAAGGAAATATATTTTCCTCTTCTCGAAATGTGTTATATATCTTGATGCCAATATAACCCCAGACAAAAAGATTGACAGGTATAAAAATATACAAGCTCTTTTTTCCTTTGAACATATTAAGGAATTAATTTAAACTTTAACTGATTACTGTATCCCGATTTGTTTCCAACAGAGTCTACCGACTTAACTCTCCACCAATAATAACTTGATGAAACAGAAATGGCTTGACTTAAAGCGTTTATTCTGATTTTTGATGTGTACACTTTTGAATTGCTGACAACTGACGTAAATGCTGAATCAATGGCTACATATACACTATCATACCATGTGTCGGTTGTACCGCGGGTCCATTTAAGATAAGTCGTATCTTTTACCGAAGATCCATGGCTTGGAGAGGATAAAATTGAAACAGAAGGAGCTGTAACATCAACAGTAAAACTCAAAGATGTATTGTATTGGGAAATACTAAACGCATTAATCGCCCTGACTTTCCAAGTATAAGCTCCTCCGCCTGAAACAGTACAAGTGAAAGTAGTATTTGTAGTTGTTGAATCTTTAACAATTGTACTTGTTGAATTTAAAACCTGGATCTCATAATTATCAGCTGAAGCCAAACTGTTCCAGGAAAACGCCACTATTTTACTTCCGGTCAAATAATTATTCACAGGGTAAATCGGAGTTACCAACTGACTGCTCAAATTACTTGTTGTATCAATAGTTAAATTGAAAGTAACAAACTGGGTACTGCCGCCGTTGTTTTTGGCCCTGATCCTCCACTGATACGCGCCGGGTGTCAGTGTAAATTTGAATTTATCTCCTGTTACATTGGTATCAACAATCAATTGCTGCACTGCCGAAAAATTAGGTTTAACGATTTGAATATTATATTTCTCCGCACCATCTAATTCTTCCCACCAAAAGGTAACAGCATTATTTGCCGTTGTAAGATTATTTGCGGGAGCGATGATGGTAACCAGATCGTCTTTTATGTTTTTTACAACAAAATCTTTGGTGCACGAATACACCACTGCTAAAACGATTATAAGATATAATATCCTAACTTTACTCATGACTCATTGTTTTTGATTCTTCTTGATTAAATGATTGAGTTACCAATGTAAGGTACAAATTTTTTCTTTTCGTTTGCATGTCCTTAATAGAAAAAAAACGGGCTGACATTAGTTTTGCAGTTATCTTAAACCTGGTCTCAACGTCCATTAAAAGGCTTAAAAGATCATTAAACCGGCCCTTTATGGTAAAAATATTGGTCTGGATATTAAGGTTTTCACTTTTATACATGGTATAAGAAGGGATTTCAGTAACAAGGCAATTATTATTTTCTGCAAAATCAGAAATGTAAGCAGTTAATTTATCACGGATAGAGGTAGAATCGTTCGAATAAACTACCTCTATCAATTCCATTTTCGATTTAAGGAAAGGTATTTCTTTTTCCTTCGCTTTTAACCAGGCAATCTTGCTTTCCTTCTCTGCTATCTCTTTCTTTAATTCAAAGGTTTTTGCAAAGGATAATTTATAGGCCAGAATCATAAATATCACAAAACCTACAACAATTGCCAAGCTCTTTTTTGAATATGTCAGTTTAGTCCACATTCTATTCTGTCATAATTTTTATTTCAAAATTAGGCTGATTACCTTCGTTATTAAACGCAAATTTTTCAAGGTTTACATCCTTAATAAAATTCTGTGCCTTTAATACATTCACCCATTCATTAATGATTAAACTTTTATGGCAATTGCCTTTCAAAATAATTGCCTTTTTTTCGAAATTCATCAGGCTATCTTCACCACTCATGTCTTTTATTTGTGGATTAAGATAGAATTCGGTAAGGATAACTTCTTCGGGAATTGTTGCTGCAATTTTATCGGAATATTTAGATAAAGAATTATTCTCAAGCAAACCTGTTTGTTCGATTAGTCCCTTTTTCTTTTCATAGCCGGTCAGCAATTCATTGATCTGATCGTATTTATCCTGATATACATCGAGCTCGCTTTGTAATTTATTATTGTTTGAAAAATAAGTCGAGAAGAAAAAGAAGTTGATCAAACAGGCGCCGAAAGCCAGAATAACAAAAAAGTATAATACAGTCCGAACTTTGTTTTTTTCCAGATGTTCTCTTCTGTATTCAGTTATTTTATTATCATTAGTAGCATAAATATCTTGGGAGGTTATATAATT
>CAZRNW010000244.1:0-5909 GCA_964601535.1 uncultured Flavobacteriaceae bacterium | reverse complement strand
CTTTTCCTAGTGCTAATTTTCGTTTAGACCATTGGTAACTTAACTTTCTGAGCTTTGGTACAAGCCATGTACGAAGTGAACTTTCTTTTTTAGCCATCCTAGCTATTTAATCCTTTTAATTATTTCGAATCCGTTCTTCGTGTTTACAAAGTAAACAGCGTTTAATAATTAGATGTTTTAAATCTATTTCTTCGAGTTCGAATTTACCGCAATTTGGACACATCGGTTTGTTTGTGATTTTAATTTCAATATCGCCGTTCTCAAAAGCCTGGGTAATAATTCCATCATAATTATGTTCTTTTCTTTCGGCGTGTTTAAGCTTTTTTTTGATATGTCTATTTTCACTTTTAAGCTCACGAACTAGTCCTCTAAGGTATTCTACTTCACTATGTGTTTTCTGTTTTGATTTGCCCATTGTTTGTTGACCCATATCCTTGTGATCCACGATCAGTTTCATTCAACTCATCAACTTCAATTAGCTCAATATTCGGATATGGTATAATAAGTAGTTGTCCTATTCTATCTCCGACTTTATATCTAGGATTGGATATACCAGGGACATGTCTAAATCTAAACTTGATCGCTCCCCTGAACGACGAGTCGATTAAACCGATAGAATTAGACAAAGTCATGTTTGTATTACTGATACTCGACCTTGGTAATACTAATCCTAAGAATCCTGGGGGAATTTCCACAGCAATTCCTGTGTCAAATTCTATATAGTTCGAATTCAGTTCTTCTGATATAGCAGTTAAGTCTAATCCGGCATCTCCAATTCTAGCATATTTTGGAGTTACTGCATTTGGATTAGTTTTTTTAAATTTAATATTCATTTTTATAGTATATCATACTTTTTCTTGTTTGTCAAGACTTTTTTTAAACTCATCAAAAATTCCCAGGATTTCCTCGCCCTTTTCATCTCGTTGAGAAGGGGGACCAAAAAACGATAATTCCCACACTATACCATATAATATATCAAATAAAGTATACGGAACATAATCGAACGTTATAACGTGACTATCCATCAGTTCCTTAAAATAATCCGATTTATAAATCGGCATATCGTATTTTAACTTAACTGGTAGATTAATTAAATCGGTTGTTTTTTGAAATGATAATGAGTATGTCACTCTGGATCCCTTTTTATGTCCGTCTCTGTCTTCGGTTAACTCAAATCCAATACCATGGAGATCAGGACGATGAGTCCCTATTAATTTAAATGGCCCATTTTCTTCAAATTTTTGGTATTCAAGTTGTCTATAGAGTTCTATATATTCAATTTCAGTTTCTTCTTTAGAAGGTACATCCGATAGTCCCTCTTTGACGATCTCTTTTGTCCAATTTCTTAATAGTAAGTCGTATAACTCCAACTTATTATTAAGAAGAAGAAATACATCCTTTAATGTTACATCACCATCTATCTCACAATATTCCTGCATATAATTGAAGCCGTTTTCAGTCACATCTTTGTCTATATATTGACCTTGATCCAGTTCTGGATCATATATCCAGTCCGTTTTAATCAGTTTTCCGCCTTTTTTTAATACCAATTTTTCCATATTATTTTTCCTCAATGTAATCTAAAAGGGAAAGTAATTCATTTTTTATAGCTTCTTGTTCAAAATATTGTGCCGAAAAATCATTATCAATTTCCATCATGTTTTCTAATTGGTCTTGAAAAATAACAATTCTATCAATACGATTATTGATAACCTTAACTATTTGTTCACTTGTTTTCATTGTTCTTTTTTCTTCCACGTTTTTTAGGGGGGTGACCAAAGATTACCTCGGTTGCTCCGTTATGGCTATGCACTTCTTCGAGACTAGCTACGCTAGAATAAATATTTATTGAAGAAACAACTGAAAGCCATTCAATGACCACATGTCCTGATGGATATTGAGCGCCCATAGCGACAACACCTAAGCCACTAGTTCCAGTGACATCCTCATGTCGCAATAAATAAAGAGGTTTTATTTCCATTATATACTCCATCCATTTCGTTCTAAAGCTTCTAGAGCAAACGGAATTGCGTTTGAAGCCTTAACGGCTTCGAACATAAGATTTGCGACAAGCTGAATCTCTGGTTGAGCGTGGCTATCTGATCTTAATTTATAAAAATTAGCCCAGGATCGAAGGTTCATAACAGAGACTCGTTCTGTCATATTATGCTGGGGTAACACTCCTCTAAGAAACTCTCTAGCCCGTTTATACTCGTCGTTAGTAATCATATTTTCATTAACTAATTTTTTTAACTTTTCGCATTCCATTTGATAGAAAGTATTAGCGTCTTCACATAGAGAATAATAATTAGTGAGTAGATGGTCTTCTTCTTGGAAGCGCGAATAGATTTCCTGGACATCATCAGCTACATCTAGATAGGAAGAGGGGACCCTGCGATATCTTCCCGAAAGCCCGGAATGAGATGCATTTCTATGTGTTACTATTTGACGATCAATTGCTATCGGAATGTTTAAATGCCAACGAAAAATCACTGATTCAAAAGGCACGCTGTGCTTACTATCGGCAAGTAAATTGATTACTCTTTTAACATCTTCATCGGATCTTTTCATTTTAGCTTCTCGACCGAGACTGCTAGTCCAGGCAGAATTTGCTATTGTTCTATCATCTCCCATTACATCCTGTAATTCTACTTGAATTTGTGAACTCATAAACGTTCCTTTATTGTTTTATTGATCACCCAGTCTGTTGCTTCTAAATCTTCTTCTGACCACGATGGCATCCTAATTGACAGATCTTTAATGTGACAATCGTATCCTCTAAAATCAGTTAAATACCATCCATCGTCATATACTTTTCTATTAAATGGTTTACCAGATTCTTTTGCTTCTTTGTATGTCATATTTATTACTCTAATCTAGATAGGCCTAATTTTTTTCTTAATTCTAAATAATCATTTTCGGTTAGTACAGGAATAGTTTGGAGTATTTTAATAATAGCGTCCATAGCACCTTGACGATATTCATAATGTAACCCTTTTAATTGGGACCGTTCTCCATATTCATTTTTAGTCATTGTAGTGGCTAATTCCATAGCATCGGCTATAATTCTATGTTTATTTACTTCCATTAATTTATCCTTTCATAGTTGGACAATAACACAGGCTACAATATCAGTTTTACCTCTAGGTTTTGCTTCAATAGTAAAACTTTTGACTCGTTTCGAAAAAACAGGATATTGTTCTGCATTGTAACAAGTGACTTCTAATATTTCTTTTGTTTCTAAGTTAGATAAGTGAGAAAATAAACCTATCACTGTTCCAATTATAATTATTAATGTTATATATTTCATTATTTTTCCTTACAAAGCTTAGCTTCTTTATTGATATATGATATTTTATACATATCAAAAAATATTCTTTTTTGTTCAAAAACAATTACTTCTTGAGATAAAGTATACGTCGTTGAACTAAAATCAAATATTTTGTATTGATATCCATTTAATAATATACAAGTTCCTATGAGAAGTGAATTTATCATATATCATTCCTTAATATAAACTCGTTGCATCATGAATTCCTTTGCAGGCAAATCATCAACATAACGACTCGGTTTTCCCATTGTTATTGATACATATTTTTCTAATCCTAAAACTCTAACAACTTCCTTACTCCATAGATCTCCTCCATGGGACCAAACAACAACGGCGTAACCCCTAAAATAGTATTTTTTTACTAAATCTATATGCTTTTGATGGGGTTTTAGAAATAAAGAATCTCCGGTATATGGACATTTAAACTCCTTAAATTCAGGATTAGATTTATCTAAATGGTCTATCCACATACATAAAGTATCGTCACAATCAAAAAAAACAGGAGAATCGTTTCTAAGATGGAAGGGTTTTCTTCTTAAATATTCTTTAAATTGTATTAAATATTTTTTAAATTGAGCCTTTATATTCAACAAGATATTCCTCGCCTTCTGCAATTAATTTATTATCCTTTGTGCGCAGGATATATATTATATTTAAGTTTTCATCATAGTATCTTGCGGCAATTTCATACACTTCAAGTGCCGAACCTATTTGAACAAGATCACCAATGTAATGTTTATGTAGCGAAACCAGGAGTCTTCTTAATAATTTTCTCACATTCAATTACCTTTGGTATAAGTACTACTTTTAATTAATTGAGTTGTTTCTTTTATAATTTTTTCATAATCATCATCCATAATCGGACTATCCAATATTTCTTCTGATGTAGATAGAGCACCAAGTGAAGGTTTAAACCTATCATCAAATTCCGGTTTATGGACCCTCATGTACTCTATCATCGCAGCATTCGCTAATATATGATAGGTATGGGGTAGCCCTGATTCTTGGTCCATGTCTTCTCCTGCTAAGAAAGCTAGGGCATGTCGACCTAATGAATCCGTTAATCTGGTGAAACTAATCCCGTTTCTATAATTAAATCTATCATATTTTTTTGCACCGTAAGCAAAAGCCTGGGCCATTCCAAGTATTGCATCCTCTGGAATCATGTGTAATGGTGCCTTACCTTGATCGTATTTCTTACCCAGACTCATTTTCTCAATGCCTCCCGTTTTTCCTTAGATAATAAATTTTCTTTTCCTGAATGTGTTTTGCCGCACTCTAAACATCGATATCTACGGTATTTTCCTGTCCTAGTTACCCTATAACCCATTTTTTCTAGTTTTGTACTACCACATGTACAGACTCGTTCCATTTTGTCTTCATAAAAGGCGTTAAAATCGATCGTGTTATCCCACGGAAGTAGTCTATGATATAGCTCCTCAAGAGCTAGTACGTCGTAAATGTTGTAATCTTTCATTTCCTTCCAGGCGCTTTTATTTCCATTGATACATTCTTTCCATAGTTTAAATCCTGGAAATTTCTTATGATCAAGTTTTTTATATTTTTTATTTATGTTTTCAGATAGATATACAAGTTTATTCGATGTAAATGCGAAATGTTTTGATGCTATATTTTTAGTGTCTATTTTTCCGTAAGACGACGGAGGGGGGAAACCATTTAAAAGAAACCGAGCATTTATTTTTTTAATATCAAAGCGGTTTGAATTTTGACCTAAAATAAAATCAGCTTCATCCATTAATTCCCAGATTTTTTTAAGAAGTTTTTTATCATCATGGATATTTTTAACTTTACTTTGATCCATATAGATAATCTCTTTCTCGTCAAGCCATTTTGCTGCAAAAGAAAGGATGCTCCAGTCTTGTTCGATCATATCAACTGATATGTTTTGATCAAATAGTCCCCAGTTATAAGACAGCATTGGACACGTTTCTATGTCTATCAAGAGTATCCGTGGTCCGGATTTCTTAGTTTTTTTCAACGTTTTCCTCCTTAACTATATGTGTCAGTAGCAGTACATTAATCACCTTACTTAAGGTTAAGTTGGTATCTTTAGCTACTTGTTTCAATATTTTATAAATATCTAGCGGTAGATCAAGGGGGACTACCTCGTATTTTTTAGACCTCTTGTGTTTTTTCATCACGTATTCCTTTTAGGGTCTTCCCCTCTTTGATTGTATATATCACTATAAATTTTATAGTGGATATCTAACATAACTTTAGCTTCATTTATGGCCCATAGAACGTCGGCTACATCTTTATAATGATTGAATTCATATAATTCTGACTGAGCTTTATCTAATTTACTCATAATCCCAGGAACATCTTCACAAACTTTTTTAGCAAAACTATATTCATATAAATTATGGACACTCATAGTGTATTATACCACATTTTCATACCGTTGTCAACGTTAACAACGCTTGTTCATTTTTCTTTAAATGATATTTAGGAAATTTACTCATGTCAAGTAAATTTGATAAAATCTCAGTTGTTTTATAAACCCGTTCAACATAATGCAGTTTGTTCTCATCCTTCGACCAAACTGCGGGGACTTTGA
>CAZRNW010000243.1:0-5910 GCA_964601535.1 uncultured Flavobacteriaceae bacterium | reverse complement strand
CAAACATCTTCTTTGTTACAAAACTACCCGAATCCGTTTATTAATTCAACAACTATTGATGCTTATATTTTGGAAGCCGCAAAAGAGGCGCATATTTTAATAACTGATTTAACCGGTAAAACGGTAAAGACAATTTATTTAATGGAGCGCGGAAAAACTTCAGTGATTTTTGATGCCGGGAATTTAGCAGAAGGAATTTATGTCGCGAGTTTGTTTACAGATGGCGCTGCTTCGGGAAGTATTAAATTAATCAACAACAAATAACCATTAAAAAAGTCCTTCTAAAATTAGAAGGACTTTTAATGAGATTCTGCTTGCGCCTTCGGCGGCAGAATGACAACCGGGTTTATAATAAATTTAGTTTTCCTAAAAGTTCATCGCGGTATGAGCCACCAACCGGTAGTGCTTTTTTCTCGTTCTCTAAAACAACGGTTTGATTTTCGATGGCTTGTATTTTATCAACCCTTACAATATAAGAGCGGTGTACGCGGATAAAATCTATAGTGCCTAATTTCTTCTCGATGTCTTTCATTGTCGAATGCACTGTGTAGCGGGCGTATTGTGTGTTGATGATAACGTAATCTTTCAGCGCCTCAACATAATAAATGTCTTTCAGATAAACTTTTACCAAGCGGCTGTTTGCTTTCACAAATAAAATATCGCTTTGTGAGCCGTCTTTATTCTCAACTAAAGAATATAAAAAATCACGTTCTTTTTGTAAGGCCGAATCTTTTTGGTGTTTGTACACCGCCATCTCGATGGTGCTGTGCAAGTCAATTTCTTTAAATGGCTTTAAAATGTAGCCGTAAGGCTCCGTTACTTTTGCGCGGCTTAAAGTGCTTTCGTCAGCATAAGCAGTTAAAAATATAACCGGAACGCTAATAAATTTACGAACCTGTTCTGCCACTTCAATCCCAGTTAAGTCGCCCTTTATCATAATGTCCATTAAAACAACATCGGGATTAGTTTCTCTTATTTGATCAATAGCGTCTTTGCCGTTATTGGCAATTCCTAAAACATTATATCCTAATTTAATAAGATTGTTCTGTATGTCTTTCGCAACGATGCTTTCGTCTTCAACAATAAAAATATTCAGTTTTTCCATTTTAATTTTACATTGGGAAATTTATATAAAAACTAGTTCCCCCATCTTTGTTATCACTCAGTTCAAGTTTGCCGTTCAGTTGTTCAACAAGTGTATTTACCAACTGTAGCCCTAAAGAGTTTGTGTTTCTGAAGTCTATCTCTTTCGGGAAGCCTTTGCCGTTATCCGACACCTCCAAAAATAAGACATTATCCTTAGTGTGCAAATTTATGTAAATAATCCCTTCGTTTGACTCGGTAAAGGCGTGTTTTATGGAGTTTGTAACCAATTCGTTAATAATCAGGCCCGCGGGAATGGAGGTGTCCAGGTTAAGAATGATTTTCTGAATATCGAGCTCAAGCCGTACTTTTTGAATTGAGGCGGCATATGACTGTAAAATATTATTGGTAAGGGTAGAAATATACTCCGAAAAATTAATACTTGTGAAGGTTTTGTTTTGGTAAAGCGACTCGTGTATATAGGCCATTGTTTTAATGCGGTTCTGGCTTTCCTTTAATAGGTTTAAAGCATAAGAATCGGTAACGTACGACGACTGCAAGTTGAGAATGCTTGAAATTACCTGCATATTATTTTTTACCCGGTGATGCACCTCTTTTAATAAAACCTCTTTTTCTTTTAATGATTGGTTTACCTTTTCTTCGTGCGTAACGCGCTCGGTGATGTCGTGCGCAATACCCGAAACTTCGATGATTTCATTCTCGTTATAAATCGGATTTAAAAATACATCGAGATAAGTTTTAGTATTCAGTTCGTCCACAAACACGGTTTCAAAATTCAGCCGCTCTCCCTTAAGCACCCTTCTTATTTGCTCCATCCACCACTTATTATATTCCGGATCGCTTACAAACGGAGGCGCATTAATACACATCCCGACCCTAGGTTCTGCTTTATACGTTTTAATAATAAGCTCAACGAAGTTTTTATTAAACGAGGTGAGGCTGCTTTCTTTATCGGTTGTCCAGATATAATGAGAGCTTCCTTCAAAAACCGCATTGAGTTTTGCGGCCTGGCTAATTACTTTTTCCTCGCTTACTATTTTATCAGTGATATCAATTCCCATTCCGGAAACTTCAACCACTGTGTTCTCATTAAAAATCGGATGTAAATAAATCTGCCGGTGTACTTTTTTCCCATCCGTATTTGTGCGTTCGCTGATAAACTCTACGGTTTTTCCGGCAAACGCAGCTTCGTACTTACCGTTCCAAACCCTGTTATATTCCTTAAGCGCTTCAGGGTCGTCGGGACGAATAGATTTTTTATTCAATTCGGGGCATTTACCATAAAGGCCACAAATGGCGTCCGAAAAGTTTTGATTAAAGGAGGTGTATTCGAAATTACGGTTGATGGTCCACATTAAATGTGTTCCGCTTTCGAAAATCGCTTTAATTTTCGAGGCTTGCTCTATGTTTTCTTTTTCGAATCGTTTGTTTTCTGTAATGTCGTGGGCCAAACAAGCAATTTCAAACACCTCGCCTTTTTCGTTTTTAATCGGACTTAAAAAAACCTCCCTATAAACTTCGTTTCCTTTACTGTCTTTGTCTTTCCGTTCAAATACAATTTGTAAATTAGTCATTACCCTTTTATATTGGGTGTGCCAGATATCTTTATTCTCTTTTTTAAATTGTTCGGGAATTAAATCAAACGCAACTTTTCCTAAAATTGGACTAATGCCGTATTTCGATTTAAATATATTGGCGTAATTGGAATTAAAATAAGTGAGTTCAAATTTTCTGTTTACTGTCCACACCAAATGCGAGCTGCTTTCAAAAATAGCGCTAAGTGTCGCTGCCTGGTTTGCGATTTGTTTTTCATTAACAATTAGTTTTTCTTCGATCTTTTTTCTTAGGGCGATTTCTTTAATAAGGCCCTTGTTGTGTTCTTCTGCAAGCTCCGCCCGTAATTTTTCTTTGGCATATATTTCCTTCGAGGTAACGTCTTGCATAATTGTAAGAACGCAATTATTCCCGTTGTAGCGTATTGGAACAGATTTTAATTCGATGTTTATAATTCCGCCTTTTTTGTCTTTGATTTTATATGGCCGGAAATCAAGTTCTTTGCCGCTTAAAACATCTTTCATTCGCTCGAGCGCAAGGCTTCGTTGTTCCGGAATAATAAATTCGATTAAATATTTTCCGTATATGCTTTCTGGGGATTTGACTTTTAATATTTTAACCGCCTCCTTATTACACATTTCACAAAAACCGTTTCGGTGTATGAAAAACGCCATTGGCGATTCGTTTAATAACTCCCGGTAATCGCTCCACTTTTGATTAAGCTCGTTTTCTTTTTCTTTTAAATCGCTAATGTTTCTTACTATACCGAAAACAAATTTTATTTTTCCTTTTTCGTCCTTAATCGGTAAGATGTGGTCCTCCATCCAAATCTCCTTGCCGTCTTTGCCCAGCATTTTATAAACAACTTTTTTTTGTTTTAAAGTGTTGTTTTTTTGCTGAATTAACGCTTGCTTTTCATGGTTCTTTAATTCATTGTCTTTGCCAATTGTTTTTTTATTCAGGAAGAAAGGGTCTTTATAAAAATTTTCAACTTTGTATCCTAATACCTTTTCTACCGAAGGGCTGATATAAAGATACCGCGGCTTAGGCGCGTAAGTAAAAAAATAAATTACATCGTGTGCGTTGTCCGAAATAATATTGAACTGTTCGCGGATCTCTTTTAGTTCCTCTTCCTGATTCTTACGATCGGTTACTTCCTGCAAGGTGGTTTGAATAACCTTCTTCCCACCGAAAACAATACGGTTCGAGTTCGGTTCCAGGTGAAGAATTTTTCCCGCCAGATTTTTTATTTTAAAATCGAGTCGTTGATGTGGTTTCCCGCTAAGAATTTTTTCGTTGTTGGCCTTAATGCTTTTATGGTATTCGGGTAATAAAAAATCAAAAACGGAATTTTTCTGCGCCGCATTAAATGGTTTTTTGCAGCCGAGGATTTTTTGACCGATTTTATTAATGTAAAAAATCTGTTTGTTGTCGAAAATAATAACCGCTACAGGTAAATTATCAAGGGCCTCGGTATAGCTAGGAATCATTATTTTTTCTTTACTTTTCAAGTTCTTCTTCGTCTTTTTTCTTCTTGTTTTTGATGGCTGAAGAATAATCGCGCAGGCTCTCTTCGTAAGTTGGTTTTATTTTTATGCCCTGGAATTTGATTTCAATATCGTTATCGTAAGTGATGCGTAAATAATTATAGCCGTTTTCGTCGTAAAAAAACCAATCGCCCTGTTTCATGCCGCCGGCATAATTTCCATAAAACATTTTCTGTCCGTTTTCAAAATACCAGGTATGTAATCCTTCGGGTTCGCCGTTTAAAAATTTTCCTTCGAAGCGCGGCTTTCCTTTTGGCATGTAATAGCTGCGCCAGACACTATCCTGTTTATCATTGGTAAATTTTCCGATTTCTTTATACTCCGGTGTTTCATAAACCCAAAGGCCCTCCTGCATGTTGTCAAAATATTCTCCCTTGGTTAAAATTTTTCCATCTTCGCTGTAATCGGTCATTGGCCCCTCGCGCTTTCCGTTCACATAAGATTCTTCGCGCATCAATGCTTCGTTCTCGTAATACCATTTCCAAATACCTTTTGGTCTGCCTTTTTTATCGTACAATCCTTTTTGTTCTATTTTTCCGTTGGGGTAATAAAAAATCCATTCTCCAATTCTGTTTCCTCCCGCACACATTCCTTTTGCCCTGAACTCACCTGTGTTATGATACTCTGTCCAAATTCCTATTTTCTGACGAATGCTGTCAACAGGGCCTCTTTCAATAATAATTCCTTCGTTATAGGTAATGGCTGAATCAGGAACAGGAACATTCCTGCAAATCCATTTGCGAATCCAAACTTCTGTGCTGTCATCGCGGCGGAATAACAACGAATCGCATTGGTATTTTTGTTTGTAGTGATAATGTGTTCCCACCGCATATCCGTCTGCGTACGGTCCTTCGTATTTAAGCGTGCCATCATCGTAATATTGTTTAAAAATTTCAACCGTTGCCAGTTCCGGTGCGTTTTTAATTTCTTTACCAAGACTGAATTTATTTATTTTTATTAAACTCTCTTTAGTGTCGTATTCTTTTACATAACCGTCCAACACATCGTCGTTAAACCGTGATTCTTTTTTAACTTTTCCGTCGTCGTAAAATTCTTTCCAGGTGCCCTGTTTTTTTCCTTCGGCATCTAATCTGTTAATCCTTTCTAAACCTTGTAAAACACCTTGTTTGTATTTATAAATGGCAACAATCATTGAATCCTGATTAAATTCGTAAGATGTGCCATCGGGCTTACCGTTAATATAGGGGAGTGTTTGTTTTACTTTTCCGGAAGGAAAAAAATATTTTGTAAGGCCTTGTTTAATGTCGTTTACAAAAATTTCACGCGAAACTATTTTTTGAGCTGTATCGAAAACGCAGGTATAGCCGTCTTTTTTTCCCTCTTTATAATTAATTGATTTTGTAATTTTTCCGTTCTCCGAATAAAATTTCCAGATACTGTCCAATAAAAAGTTTTTACGGTTACCTTCGGTTTTTACTTTTCCGTTTTTGTAATAATTTTTCCAGTAGCCGTCCGGTTTTCCATCCTTCATATTACCTTCAGATGAAAGGGCGCCATTATCGTAATAAAATTTATTAAAGCCGTTTGGATTTGTTTGTGCTTTATTATTTAAAAAACACAGGTTTAAAACGAGAATTAAAACAAAAATATGTCGGTAAAAAAAGGTCACAATTTATCCTTTAAATATAAGGTTTATAAACCGAATTTTGAAGATAATTCCAACATCCTGATTATTGGTTTTTTG
>CAZRNW010000242.1:0-5916 GCA_964601535.1 uncultured Flavobacteriaceae bacterium | reverse complement strand
ACTGAGCTTTGCAGAAGTATCAGCCCAGCTTCCGGAAACCGACCTGTGGCTTTTCAAAATTAAAACAGAAGATAAAAAACTGATTTTGGGAGAAGGAAAAAACATAACTTCCCGCAAAGGATACGATAACCAGCCTTTTTTTACACCCGATAGTAAAAATATTTTGTACGTGAGTATCCGTGAAGATAATCAGGCGGATGTTTACCGATATGATTTGGGAAAAGAGCAATCTTTCCAGGTCACTAAAACAAAAACAAGCGAATATTCTCCCAATTACACGCCCGATGGAAATAGCATTTCATGCGTAGTTGTAGAAGCTGATTCAACGCAACGTTTGTGGTTGTATAATTTAGACGGCTCTGTAAAAAAATGTTATAACGAAGGAATAGATTCCATTGGTTATTATTCCTGGCTCACCAATGATACTTTGCTTTATTATAAATTAACCGAGCCGCATTCGTTGAGAATGTTTTGTGAAACAAATAAATCAGACAAATGGCTTTGTAATTCCCCCACCCGTGCTTTTAAGTATTTGGAAGGTAATAAATTCATGTACGGAATAAAAGATTCTTTACAAGTACAATACCGCATTTACAATACCGTTATAAGAAGAAGCGATGTTTATTGCTATCACAAAAGCAAGAGTGAAGATTTTGTTTGGAATAAAGAGTATGGATTAGTAAAATCTGAGGGAACACATTTATTGCGTTTCGATGTATTAAATAAGGAATGGACAGTGCTTTTTGATTTTGCCCCTGCGGGAATTAAAAAAATTACAAGATTCGCTTTTGATTCAAAAAATAAAAATGTAGTTGTAGTCGATAATAACTAGATGGCTTACGAAATTACAATAGATGGCCTGCTTTTTTCTGATAACAAGGAATTGTTGCAAGTTGAAGTTATTCATGGTTATTTGTGTAATGAAAGTTATTGGGCAGAAGGCATCCCTCTTGAAATTGTAAAAGATTCGATTGCCGGGAGTGTTTGTTTTGGTGTTTATAAGAATGGAAAGCAAATTGCTTATGCCAGAATAGTAACAGATAATGCGACATTCGGATATTTAGCAGATGTGTTTGTTCTTGGAGAATTCAGGGGAGCAGGAATATCCAAACAGTTAATGGCATTTATTATGAATTATCCGGCTTGTAAAAAGTTCAGACGGATGATGCTGGCTACAAAGGATGCACAAGGACTTTATGAGAAATTCGGCTTTAAAAATTTGGCTTTTCCTGAACGTATTATGGAAATAAAGGCATTCGAAAATTATACTGATAAGTGATTGTTTTCACAATATATCTGCTTGTACTTTGTTTTATCATTTATAAAACATCGGTATTCGGTTTGCTGAAGGATGATGTTTTGAATCCAAAATTCTTTCTTTCCGCATTCCTCGTAAAAGTTTTAGCCATAGGAGCATTTTATGTCTTGTATATGAAACTTTACGGTACCATTTATTATTCAGATACAGGCAATTTTTACCGCGATTCAAAAATCATACACAATATAGCTTTTTCAAACTTTGGCGAATTCTTTAAACTTATGTTTGGATTCCAGGAAGACGGGGAGGGTTCTTATATCTATGAAAATTTCCTGAAACCAACTACAACCTGGGATAGAACCAATGCTGAAGTTCTTTACAACGATAACCGGTTAATATTGCGTTTGCATGCACTCATTCATTTCATTTCTTTCGGGAATTACGCGGTTCATGCTTTGTTCTCTTGTTTTCTATCTTTCATTGGTATAAATTGGATTTACAAAACATTTAAGCCTCAATTCATCCGGAAAGAAATTTATTTTTTCCTCATCTGGGTTTTGTTTCCGGGTGTTTGGTTCTGGACCTCCGGTTTATTTAAAGAAGGCCCGGCTTTATTTTTACTAGGAATGCTTTTAATTTCATTGAAGCGCGTTATTGCAGAGCGGAAATATTCCGTCAAAAATTTATTAATGCTTTTTATCGCCCTTCAATTAAGTGTGGTTTTTAAATCCTATCTCATGCTGCCGGTTTTACTTGCCACCATTGTGTTTTATGGTGTGAAAAACAGAACAGATATAAAAGTAAGTCTGAAGTATTTTATCTGGCTGATTGTTTTTTTTCTTATCAGTAACCTCGTTCTTAAATTATTATTCGAAAAAGATTGCGTGAGTCTTCTCGCCGGTCGTCAAAAAACATTTTTAGATGTTTCGCAGGGAGGAATATTTTTAGCCGCTGATGGAAAATACCTGAGACTTGAATACAATTATAATTTAGTGAAATTGGATTCTTCGCAAACGGAAGTAAAAGCAAAAATCAATCAGGGTGTTCCATACACTTACTGGAATGAAATCAATATGGCGGATACTTTAATTTGTGAAGGAAACACAGATACTTCTAAAATTTACACGCTGATTCATGTTATACCAAAACAAAATTCCACATTCATTCCGGTTATTTTAGTAAATGATTGGCCGTCGTTTTTAAAATCTATTCCATACTCTTTATGTGTAGCCGTGTTTAAACCTTTTTTTTATGACGCAAGAAATGCAATGGATATAATTAGTTCCATTGAAAACTTAATGATTCTTCTTTTCCTTTTAATCTTCATTTATAACGGCCTGAAGAGAAATTTCAGGAACCCTTATTTTATTTATTTTTTAAGCATGGCGGTTATGGTGTTAATTGTTATTGGCATAACTTCCCCTAATTTAGGTGCCATTCAGAGGTACAGGGACTTGATTGTCCCGTTTATATTGCTAACTTCACTGTTAAGCAGTACTAGAAAGGACAATCCGAAACTCAGCAATTTCTTCAAAAACTAAGGGTGTTTTTGGGAATTAAATTTTATCTTTAAAGCTTATAAATTTTAATGAGTTTACTCCGTAAAAAACCTGTTGAGCATGTTGGTTCTGATGAATCTGCCCATGGTTCCTTGCACAAGGTTTTAAGCGTCCGTGATTTAACTTTTTTCGGAATTGCAGCCATCATTGGTGCAGGAAGTTTCAGTAGTATAGGTTCAGCTTGTTTTAGTGGTGGTCCGGGCGTTATATTTTTATTTATTATTTGTGCAGTGGCATGTGGTTTTACCGCCATGTGTTATGCAGAATTTGCCTCGCGTGTTCCTGCTTCGGGTAGTGCTTATACTTACGCATACGTTTCCTTCGGTGAAGTTTTCGCATGGATTATCGGTTGGGCTTTATTGATGGAATATTCTATTGGAAATATTTATGTCGCTTTTTCCTGGAGCGGATATTTTACTAACTTACTCGAAGGCTTTAGCATTCATGTGCCGCAATGGTTAACTATTAATTACTCCGAAGCTCATCAGTCATTTATCGATAACACACCTGGCGAAGGTTTAGCGGCATGGATAAGCGCTCCTGAAATAGGCGGACTAAAAATTATTTTCGATTTGCCGGCAGTCATCATCAATATTATTGTCACCTGGCTAGTTTACGTTGGCACAAAAGAATCGCGTAATGCAAGTAATATTATGGTGATGGTTAAACTCGCTATTATTGTTTTAGTAATTGTAGTTGGTGCTTTTTACATAGATATTGATAATTGGTCGCCCTTTATGCCAAATGGATTTACCGGTGTAATGGGAGGTGTTGCCGCAGTATTCTTTGCATATATTGGTTTCGATGCGGTTTCAACTTTAGCGGAAGAAAGTAAAAACCCGCAGCGGGATTTGCCGCGCGGCATGATTTATTCATTGGTTATCTGTACGGTGGTCTTTGTAATTCTTGCGCTTGTTTTAACAGGGATGGTTTCTTATTCCGAATTAAATGTGTCTGATCCTTTAGCAGAAGTGTTTTCAAAAAAGGGAGTTAAGTGGATGTTATTCATTGTTTCTATTGCAGCTGTTGTGGCTATGACTTCGGTAATTTTGGTTTTTCAAATGGGACAACCAAGGATTTGGATGAGCATGAGCCGCGATGGTTTGTTACCGAAAAAATTCGCGAGCATTCATCCTAAATACAAAACACCCGGGTTTTCTACCATCATGACAGGACTTGTAGTTGGTATTCCTTTATTCTTCACCAATCCAAAATTTGTTTTAGACTTTACCAGTATTGGAACATTATTTGCTTTCGTGCTAGTTTGCGGTGGAGTTTTAACTTTGCCAAGAATTGAAAAAAGTGCAAAAGAAAAAGGACGTTTCCATTTACCTTATGTGAACGGAAAATTTATCGTTCCTTTTATTGTTCTTATGACTTTTATTTTAATTTTTTATTTCAATCCCAATTTCCTCAGCGAGCAGTTTAATATTTCTGGAGAGAATGCTGCGAAGAACATTCCGATGATTGTTTTTCTTTTGTTGTGTATCGTTATGGCATTTCTTTCGTTCGTTAAAAATTTATCATTGATTCCGGTATTGGGATTATTATCCTGTTGTTATTTATTAACCGGCATGGAAGCCAGTAACTGGATTTGGTTCAGTGCCTGGCTGGCTATAGGATTGGTTGTGTATTTGGCCTACGGTTATAGAAAAAGTAAATTAAACCTAAAGTAATTTTTATGATTGCGCTTGTTACAGGAGCCACTTCAGGCATAGGAAAAAGCACAGCGGAAATTTTCGCAAAGAATGGGTATGACCTGATTGTTACCGGCCGGAGGGAAGAACGTTTATCTGAGCTCAAAAAAAACATTGAAAGCAAATATAAAGTGAAAGTACACACGCTTTGTTTTGATGTGCGTCAACTTTCTGAGGTTGAAAAAGCAATTAACTCTTTGAGCGGGGATTTAAAAAAAATTGATGTGCTTGTAAACAATGCGGGCTTAGCCGCGGGTTTATCAACTATTCAGGATGGCAACATCGATCATTGGGAAAGAATGATAGATACCAACATCAAAGGCTTATTGTACATTACAAAAAATGTAAGCAGATTGATGATTGAAAATAAAAAAGGACATATTATCAACGTTGGTTCAATAGCAGGTAAGGAAGCTTATGCCAATGGTAATGTATATTGCGGAACAAAACATGCGGTGGATGCATTGAACAAAGGCATGCGCATTGATTTGTTACAACATGGCATTAAAGTATCAGCAGTCAACCCCGGAATGGTAGAAACGGAATTCAGTGTTGTGAGATTTGATGGCGATGAAAGCCGTGCGAAAAAAGTTTATGAGGGAATGCAGCCATTGAGTCCGGATGATGTTGCAGAAACAATTTATTGGATGGCATCACGCCCGGCCCACGTGAATATTAACGATGTAATTATTATGCCGACAGCGCAGGCCAATTCAACAACCGTAAAAAGACAGCCCTGAGAATAATGTGTAAGTTGAAATTTATACTTCTGAATTTTTTTGTGGCTCTGAGTACTTTTTGTTTCTCGGATAACAACCCAATCTTTAAAAAAATGCAAGTGATGGGTGAGTCGCGCATTATGCGTACGCGCGTGATGATTGCGCCTGTAATCAGCTTTTATAAAATAAATGCAAACCATGCCTCTAATCCGACTCAAAAAATGTCGGGTTTATTTAGTTGGAGACAGGAAGTTCGTTTAACGCATAAGCATAACATGTATTTTTTATTTGGGGCAGAATATATGGTACATGGCATGAATTTTAATTCATATTATTTCAAACCCGACAGTATTCAGTTATACACCGGCAACATGAACTATTCTTATTCGCTTTATGTTCATGAAATTGATGTGCCTTTACAATTAAAATTATGTTTTAATCACGAGAACAATGCGCGTGTCACTCCTTATTTTATAGTAGGCTATCATTTCAGGATTTTATTGGATGGCAATCTTAAAGTGAAGCAGGATGGTGAAACAGTTCATAAAACTTTCGAAGTAATTACTTTTAAAAACCCCTTATTCAGTAAACGCAACAATCCTTTTGTAAGTGTAACACTTGGTATTCAGAAAAATGATTTAAAAACATTTAGAAAAGCTGTTTTTGCTGAAGTCACTTACCGC
>CAZRNW010000241.1:0-5943 GCA_964601535.1 uncultured Flavobacteriaceae bacterium | reverse complement strand
ACTGCTGCCGACTGAAATAACTCACCTACTGCATAGAAAAGCATAACGGAAACTCCTTCCGCATATTCACCAATAAAGAAAGCTCCAATAGTTGCAATGGTCATTAAAAAGAACTCTGAAAATAGCGAGCCTTTCATAATTGACTTGAAAGCATCTTTAATAACAGGAACTCCAACAGGAATGTATGATACTATATACCATCCTAAACGAAAATAACCTTTAAAGAAAGAAGGTGAGATGAAGTTGTCAAATATAATTCCCGTAATCAATAGAATGAAGCTTACAATTGCAGGGAGATATTCCTTCCAAGGAGATTCATCATCAATACTTTTTGGCTGATCTGCTTTCTCGTATATTTTTTCTTCCAATGTACAGCAGGTTATATTGCCATGTTCATCGTAAGTATGTCTGTGATTCGGATCTGTATTTACCATTGTTTAAATATCTAAATTATAATCGAATTTTTATTCCGCCATTTACAACAAAGCCATCCAAGGGAGCATAAATGTCTCTAAAGGTTGGGTTCGTTGGCGCACCTGTATAAATACTCTCAAATCGGGTCTGTCTCACATCAAGAAAATTCTCAAAATTCAAATAGATTGATAATTTCTCCCATAGCTTTTCTACCATGAAACCACATAACCAATAATCTCTTCCTGTAGTACCATCGCCTAATTTTTGTGGGCTGAAATAATAGCCTTCTAAACCGATCTTCCATTTATCCTCAACTTCATAAAACAAGACTGCATTTATTCTGTTTTTAGGAGTGAGTGTTTTAATATACAAACTGTCCCCTACATGTGTTTTTGTGTCAGTATAAGTATATCCAAGGTATAATTTAAAATCTCCATAGCCAATTTTTATGTTTGTTTCTGTACCCCTGCTATCTATGTGACCTTTTATATTTACTAATTCATACAAGCCTTGACTTGTTCCCTGAAGTAAAAGTGGTCTGTCAAGATAAGTGTAAAAGAAAAACTGGTTAATATTAAAAGTGACTTTGTTATCAAACAGCCCTGTTCTATAATTCACATCCCAATTTGCTCCATAACTTTTTTCTAAAACATTGGAGGAATTAATTGGCATTACATTTTGATATTGTATGCGCTCACTTTCCTCTGTAAAAATGGTCGGTGCTTTGTAACCAAATCCTCCTCCAAGACGAGATGTGATTTTGGGTGTGATTTTAAATAACAGAGATAGCCTTGGGAGAATAACAGGATCGTAATTGACAACCTGATCAACTCTTAAACCGGTTTCAATATGCAACCACTTTGTAGCTTTTGTTGTATTTTGAATAAAAGCACCGTAGGTAATTTGATTATAATCTCTTAATGGAATCGTATCAAATTTCTTTTCATTAAACTGATCAGTCCATAAGTTTAATCCTACAATCCATTCTGTTTTTTCACCGTGATTAGAATAATTCAATTCGGTATAGGTTGCGTTTTGCGTTCCATTAAAAGTATAATTTGGAATTTGAATGAGTCGGTTAAAGGAATTGTAACTATTCTTAAAAGTAATATGACTGCATTTCCCAAACTCATGTTCGAAAGCCAACTGTGTGCTAATTCGCTGTGTGTTGTTCTTTTCAAAATAGCTGTGAAGACTGTCACCATTACCCTTTATGTAATGCATATCTCCACCGATTCGATTTTCCAATCCTGCGTTCAATCCAACCATTAATTTTGTTTTCTCTGTGAAATTGAAAAACAATTTTGGGTTAAACGTATAACGCTCGAACTTTGGAATTGCTGACAAATCAATTTTTGCAGGATCATAAGCAAGGTTGCTGTTTCGAGATCCAAAAAGTGTAATCCCGAATTTTTTATTGAGTTGCTTGCTGTAAAACCCATTTACATCTAATCCTCCTGCCGATGTTCCATTTGCGAGAAATCTTAATTCTCTTTCTTTGCTTGGTGTTTTTGAAATAAGATTTACCAAACCTGAAATAGCACCACCACCGTATAAGGTGGAAGCTGATCCCTTAACAACTTCTATTTGCTTTAAATCAAGCGGAGGTGTTTGAAGTAATCCTAAACCACCTGAATATCCTGAGAATAAAGGAAACCCATCTTTTAATATTTGAGTGTAACGTCCATCTAATCCCTGAATTCTTATTGATGAGTTAGCAGATGTAGCAGATGTTTGTTGTGTTTGAATCCCCGTACTTTCACTCAATGCCATTCTAATGTCTCCGGGCTTCATATTTGCTTTCTCATCGAGTTCTTCACCTGCAATAAACTCCACCCTCGTAGGAATATCGCTAATTGTTCTTGAACTTCGTGTGGATGAGATAACGACTTCTTCAAGTTCGTCTCCCTCAGTATTTAGATATATTAGCAGTGTATCGTTGTTCGGTAATGAAATAGTATCGACCCTTTCTGCATAGCCTATAAATGAAAATTTAATAATCTGTTTACCATCGGGAATGTTGTTGATGGTCACCAGTCCATTTGCATCATCAGTTGCACCATTTGTAGTTCCCTCAACTACTGCGGATGCACCTGTTAACGCTTCTTTACTTGACGCATCTTTTATATATACTGTTAATTTGTTTTGAGCTTTTAATGGGAAGTATATAAACGCCATTAAAGCAATGAATACAATGTTTTTCATGCTTATAGATTTGTTTAATAAATAATTGGATGCAATTAGTATTGCATTAAAAGATTATCAAACAAGCTTTGGCGGCTGCCAAATTTTTGGAGAATAGAAAGAAATAAAAAATTGATTGTATGAGATGTATGAATTCTCTACTATTGCAACAGGCACAAAACTCAATTCAATTTGAGGTGTAATACAGATGCCTGAACAACTTGTACAGCTAACAAATGGAGAACAAGGTATTTCGGAACCCTCATCATCTGAACCCTGAGACTGCTCAGTTTTTAATTCATCTCCACAATTATCATAAGAACAGCATGGCACTACTGCTAATGCCAAGACTATTACTGATAAGATAATTGCAAAAAATCTCATATGGGACAAAGGTACAAAATTTCATATAATATTTCAAAGAACGACTATCAGCAGAGAAATACTCCGCTGTCGCTGTTATAGGGGTGTTTTAAGCCTTACTTTTCAATCCTATGGATTCTTTTAGCTTCTTCAAACCCAACCCATTTACCCTTGCTATCTTGTCCACGATTAGCCAATTCTCTACGCACCAAATAAATCAAATCAAAGTCTCCTTCGATAGCTTCAGCAAGCAGTTTACTACTTGTTAAACTGAAGATAAAAGAAGGATTGTCGTCATCTTTTCTGTTTTCATAGTAGCGAGGATCAAACTTACCTTTTGATTTCTCAGCAGTTTTATCCCAAACTTTTAATGCCATAGCCATCTGCGTCATAAACGCTGTAAGGTTCGGATGCATTTCCGTTACCACATCGTAAAAATTTACGCTTTGTTCTTGAGCGATGTCTAAAATTTCAATGTACTCTCCATCCGTTAATTCAAGATCCCACTCACGCTCAATTACCCCTTTTAAAGCACGGATTGTCGAATTAAAAACGATTGTTTGTTTAGGCTTTGCCGTTTTAACTATTTCAGGAGAAGCTTTGCCGTGTTTTGCTTTTAATCTTTCTTCTCCTGTTTTAGTTAACTGTCCACCCATCTTTTTCCAAATGTCTCCGGGAATTTCCTCCCTAACAATCGTATCCGTTTCCATTGCACGGTTCATCGCTTCCTTATATTTCTTTGCTTTATAAAGGCGATTAATTTCTTTTAGAACTGCGTGATCACTTTTATCTAAGTGTTCCGGCTCAGTCCAGTCCTCAGTTTTAGTTGTTTTCTTTTTCATAGTGTCTACGTTCGATACTTTCTTTTGAACTTCCAAGTTCTTTCCGCTTTTTCTGACACCATTTAACTCTTCCATATCTCCAATGGGCGCATCATCGAATACTCCTATCTTTCCACCCTGATTAAAACGACCGTATTGAGTTGCAATACCTTTCTCCGGTATTTCAATTACAACATCAACATCATGTTGAAACTCATTGTTGCCTTTGAACTGACCACCTTTTGTTGCCTGAAAAATAAAGACAAAAGATTTTCCTTTATTCTGCAATTTTAATTTTTCCAGGTCTTTCGCTGTAAGACCAAGTTTGTTAACAGAGTCAAGAAAAATAAAATCGTAAGAAGATAGATCTGTAGGAAGTGCATCTGATACAAATAAATTTTCGTGAGCAACATCTTTATCCTTTAACTTTTTTTGCAACGTAGCATCAAGTTTCTCTTCTTTGGCAACGTATAACACCTTGCCATGATTTCTCGCTAAATAACCAGCAAAATCAATGCACAAATAACTTTTACCCATCTTAGGCATTCCAAATACCATCGCAGTAAAACCCGGAGCAGGATCGCCTATAAAGTCAAGCCATTTTCCTGTAAACCCAATCGTATTAAAATGAAGATTTGTGAATTCTTTACTTGGCATGATGTTCACCGGAACATTGCCCAAACCGTTTAAGTTCTTCTTTTGCTTTTTTGCTTTAGCATAAGTCTCGTCAATATCATCGTAAGCATTCTCATACTTTTCAATGATGCCTTTAAGCTTTTTAATCACTTCAGGACGCAACATAATATGCTTGGCGTTCCGCATTGAATTAAATGCTTTCAAAGCAGACTCTTGCATCTCCATTATTTCCTTTGCAACAGGCGATTTTTTTGTAATCTTCTTTTCCGTGATTGCTTTTTGAAGATCATCTATAAATAAACCTATGGTATTTTTATAAAGAACCTTATCATGGAAATTCAGATACATGTGAATGAATTTTATTTCATTGCTAATACCTGTAAATTTGTTTTTTGAGCTACCGGATACACCTTTGCTTTTCCCCTCTTTGGCAGCAATAGCTTTTTCCAAAGCAGCCTTTCTAATTTTTATTTCAGGCGTTAATCCATCTTCCAATTCAGCATCAAGTTCCAAGCGATAAATCATTTTTAATTTATCGAGTGGCAAGTCCTTATATCCTGCGGCATCCTTCTTTGCTCTGTCAATGATTGGGTTGCTATCTAAGCCTGAAAGATCTTCTTTGCGGTCGATAAATTCCTCAAGTTTATCAAACGCTAAATCAAATACCTTTTTTGCCTCGGCATCATTTTCATAAATGCCCCAATCGTTGCCTTTGTTAGTTTTCTCTTCAATCACCAAGTGAGATTTTTTAAGCACCTCCGGCAGATTCTCAAAACCAACTTCACTAATGGCTTTAAAATAATTCTTGGTTGTTATTCTCATTTTGCTTTAAATTTTAATTGCGTTAATTGTCTCGTTAAACTTTGTAAGTCCCTCTTCTCCTTCAGACTCAAGGTGTGTATAAAAGATTTTGCTTTTGCAGGATCGTAATTCATAACGATCATTTCCGTTTTTACTTTATCGGTGTGTTTTGTTACTGCAACGCTTTTTGTAACCTTTTGAACTTTCCACTTGTACTTATTGATGTAAGTGTTTAGTATTTTTGAAGGATAAGAACTTAACAAGAACTTTCCTTTTACCTTGGAAAGCGCATTGAGAAGTTCTCGGTAATCGTCTTCCGAATAACCTTTATAATGACCTTGATCCGAACCAATGTACGGAGGGTCTGCATAGATAAATGTTTCTTTGTCATCGCATCTGTTTATTACTTTGATTGCACTATTATTTTCGACTTGCACTTTTGTGAGTCGTTGTTCATACTCTTTTGTAAAAGCATCTCTTTTATTGGCGAGTGCTGCTTCTTTTGAATCATCTTTACCAAAACCCCAAGAGCCTATCATGCCAGCGAAACCTTGATTGGTTGCTGTCCATAATGCCCATGCACGTTTCACATCTGAATACTTTGTGGGGTTATTATAAATCTCCATCGCTCTTTTATAAAGTTCACGACTGTGTAAGGTTGATTGAATTTCTTTTTGAAGTTCAGGGAACTTCGTTTTAATTACTTTGAAAAAATTAATGACTT
>CAZRNW010000240.1:0-5950 GCA_964601535.1 uncultured Flavobacteriaceae bacterium | reverse complement strand
GTAAAGAAACTTATCACACCATTAAAAGCGGCGAAAGTTTGTACATGGTTTCTGTAAAATACAAAGTGCCATTAGACGAAATTTTAAAGCTAAACGGCTTAAGCAAAAATTCCACACTTAGTATCGGACAGAAAATCCGTTTGCGGTAATTACCTCTTCCTCTTTATTAATTCAATAATTAATTCAGGCGGCCTTCCAATAACTGCTTTGTAACCATCGATTACAATTGGTCGTTCAATTAATTCGGGATGTTCAATTAAAATCTGAATCCATTCTTCATCTTCAAATTTTTTCTTTTCAAATTTCTTAATAAACAAAGGTTCTTTTTTGCGGATGATATCAAGAGGTTTGCAGCCCAACTTTGCCAATAATTCGCGTAACTCTTTTTTGGTAGGAGGTTTTTTTAAATACTCGCGTACAGTGAACTCACATTTATTTTTTTCCAATATCTGCTTCGCCTCTCGGCATTTGGAACACATAGCGTTATAATAAATTATCATAATTAAGCAGGCTGTATGAATTATATAATTTTTTTTCTTAAACCTTTCGTATATTTGATTGTCTAATAAAAAACTTACACATTTAATGAAAACAAAAATACTACTAATAAGTGCAATTGCTGTGATACTTAGTCTAAGCTCTTGCAAAAAAGAACCCGGCCCGGAAGGTGCTGCCGGTGCGCAAGGGCCAAGCGGACCCGTTTTAACAGGTAATTTAAAAGGATATATTAATCATTACGATTTATCCGGTGCTAAAATCGCAACGGGCTTAGCAGGTGATTCGGTAAGTATCGATGGCACCACGAATGTTTCTGTAACTGATGCAGCCGGCATGTTTACTTTTAACGGATTAACCACGGGGGTTTATAATCTTACAGTTGTCCGTTCAGGATATGGCACAACAAAATTACAGAGCGTCCAATTTACAGGTGGCGGCGATACTTATAGAAATGGTAATATCTCAAAAATTCCAACTACTAATGTGAGCTTTTTTACAGCTTATGATACAACCATTAACAGTATAAATTATGTTAGACTCCGCGGTACAGTACCAACAGCTACTTTTGTTCAAACAGTAATGATTTTTGTCGGCAATCCGGGAAGCACTATTTGTAATTCGGCAAGCGCAAATCAAATCTCCAATTATTCAGTTAATATAGGGGCAAACGCTACTAATTTTTTTAGAAACATTCCTACATCAGAACTTTATTCTCTAGGATACGTTTCCGGTAACACAGCCTACTTCGCTATATATTCTGTGGGTGGTAATACCAACGCTTCAGCTTATATGGATTTTTCGAATAACAGGCCTATTTATACTGCACTCGGAAGCACACCATTATTTGCTAACGCCCCCATTCAGTAATGTTTTTCAGGTAAGATTAAAAGAGTCCGTTTTTAAAACGGACTCTTTTTTAACTCTTTATTTTTATTGTCACATTTCCCAATGGAATTTGTTCTCCGTTTGGTCCGATAGCAATTATATCTTCTAAAAACACCCTTCCTCCCGTTTTTACTTTTGAAACTGCAGCTTTTGCGCTTTCTGAAAAATTAAACCCATCACATCTGTTTTCATTTAATTCCCCGTTTGGCAATGTGATGACCTTATACGATTTTATTTTGAATTTCGCGTTTAAATCAAAACCCGGGATATCAGCCGAGATAGCACTTAATGAAGCGAGCTCAACCTTTTTCATTTCATAAGTACCTAAAGCGTATTTGCCATTGATTTTAACAAAAGGAGTTGGAATTGGTTTCACACGGAATGTTACGGGCGGGCCTTGGGGTTTTAACTGTCCGTTTGCTTCACGCGAATAAACGGCGACCTGACAAGTTCCGGTTGTAGTTGGTTTAATGGTGTATTTACCATTTCCTGCCGGAATTAAGGGTGCGGGATTTCCATTTATCTTTGCCACTAAATTAGTCGGAGCAACTCCGGCCGCACTAATACTAATTGCATTCGGCAACCCTGCATAAAAAACATTCATATAATCTGCTGAAACCGCTGATGAAGGCGCAGCAACAGTATATTTATCTTCAAAGGGATAATACTCTGTTTCCCCCTTACCATTTTTAAATTTAATTACACCTGCTAGGGTTTGTTCCCCTTGACCGCTCGTTTTCAAATCAAACTTCCCCGCTCCACCAGAAAGCATAATAGGGGTGCCTTCATTAATTAATTTTTTTGTGAGGGTATCGTATTTTGCGCCAACTAAAATCTGCATGTTATCGCTATTGAAATCGCTTGAAGAAGCTGACAAAATAATATCTGCTGCATAATTTTCCCCGCTGCGGATATACTTCGATGGCGCAACTACTTTCGCTGCGAATGAATTAAACACAACCAACTGTTTTCCTGATGCGGAAGCAAATTGATTTATCATTTCGGTTTCTAAATTCTTAATGTCTGATTGTATTTTTGAAAGATTGGTAATTACCGCCGCAATGGGAAGATTATAAAAATTTTGTAACTCCCAGGTCATTTTCAAATCATCAAGAATTTCATTGCTGTCAACCGGCCTTAACATTTTTATTTTTTCTTTGAGTGAAGCATAATCCCCTGGAGGTAGTTTGGTTGCAGAATGTGCATTCATGTCTTCAATGATGGCGTCCAGTTTATTACACAAGGCATTTATATTCCCCCTTAATTCTTTTGCAGAATATTCTTTACTCACCGGATTATTCTCATCTGAACCAATTAACTGAAAGGTTGGTTTATCATACTCTTCCAGTTTCTCAACAAAACGCAAGCGCATGGTATCAGCCACTGAAGTATTTACTTCCTCTGTTACTTCAATCAATTTCTTTTTTAGCTTATCAATATAAGCTACAGCATTCATAGTAAGCTTTCTGCTTTCAATGGCCTTATCATAATAAGCCCTAGCCGATTCCTTTTTTTTAGCAACTTCTTCAAATTCAGCGAGCATTTTTTCATTACTTAACTGAACGCCTTTGTTTGTTTTCTCTAAACTTTCATTTACGGTCACAAATCCTTTCAAAATATCTTTCGATACATTTAAAGCCAATAAACATGTCAGCACCAAATACATCATGCCAATCATCTTTTGTCTGGGTGTTTCTTTCATTCCGGCCATAACAATACATTTTAGGGGGTTATGCCTGATATAATGAATGAACTTAAATAAATGTTACGGACTGTAACTTTATTTTTTTATTTCGTTATGTAAGGGTAATTCGGCTCCAAAAATTTCTCGCAGAGGCACGCAGAAGTTTTACGCAGAGTTTCGCAGAGATAGAACAGAAGTTAGGATTTCTTAGCAGTACTCATTAAGTAAGCTTTTATTAATTCGTCGAGGTCGCCGTCGAGAACACCTTCAGCATCTGTAATTTTTAATTCGGTGCGGACGTCGTTTACCATTTTATAAGGATGCAAAACATAAGAGCGGATTTGAGAGCCCCACTCTATTTTCATTTTACCATCTTCAATAGCAGCGCGTGATTCATTGCGTTTACGCATTTCTAATTCGTACAATTGCGATTTCAGCATTTGCATTGCCCGCTCACGATTCGCTAACTGAGAGCGTTCAATCTGACAAACAACTACAATTCCCGTAGGTTTATGTAAGATTTGAACTTTAGTTTCAACCTTGTTTACGTTTTGTCCGCCTGCTCCGCCGCTGCGTGCTGTCGACATTTCAATATCATTGGGATGGATGTTAATTTCAATCGTATCATCCACCACGGGATAAACATAAACGGAAGCGAAAGAGGTGTGACGTTTTGCATTAGCATCGAAAGGACTAATCCTCACCAAACGGTGAACACCATTTTCTCCTTTCAAATAACCATAGGCAAAATCCCCTTCAATTTGCAATGACACAGATTTTATTCCGGCCATATCGCCGTCGTTTTTATCGAGTTCAGAAATTTTGTATCCTTTTTTATCGGCCCACATTACATACATGCGCATGAGCATGCTTGCCCAATCACAACTTTCTGTTCCGCCGGCACCTGCGTTAATTTGTAAAACACAACTCAAGGCATCTTCTTCGCCATTAAGCATGTTTTTGAATTCAATGTCTTCAAGCTGCTTAAAGGCGATGGAAAATTGCTGTTGCGTTTCTTCCTCAGTTGCATCGCCGGATTTGTAAAACTCGTAAAGCGTATTGGTATCGTCAACACTACGTGATAAATCATCATAGGATTTAGTCCAATTCTTTTTTGTTTTGGTTTCTTTTAAAATGATTTCCGCCTTTTTCGGGTCGTTCCAGAAATTAGGGTCAGCGGCTTTTTCTTCGAGCTCTTCTATCTCGTGTTTCTTCTTATCGTAGTCAAAGATACCCCCTTAAGGCCTTATGGCGATCGTTGAGATCTTTCAGTTGGTCGGATGTAAACATGTGCGAATGTACTAATTTTTTTTGAAAGGCGAATAAAAAGCAGCGTAAGCCATTATCATTATCAATCCGAAGGATGGTAGTCCCATAATAAAGGCAATAAACAAATGTTGAATCACACCTAAAATCAAGTACGGTTTTTTAATTTTCTTTATCCAAACTAAAACCGGAAAAAACAATTGATAAAAAATAACTGCATAATTAAGAAACATTGCAAGTGTTTCGTTTGGGTGATATAAAAAGGGCAAGCTAAATTCCTTCAAGGCCAATGTATCTGCAACTGCAAGTCCGCCCAGCCAATCCGGGTCCATTAATTTAGCAATTGCATTCAATAAATAAACTATACACACTTGTATCTGAATGGCAGTTATACCAAAATTATGAAGTGCAATATCAAAGCCGGCATTAAAAGTTTCTTCCTTGTTTTGAGATGTGCCGAGAAAAACACAAAAAAACAATAACAACTGAAACAAACCATCTCCTCCTGTCATAGTACAAAAAACATTGTTATTAATGTTGCTGATGCTTAACCAAAGTATGAAAAATGCGAGGCGGTGATAGGCCTTGAAAAATAAAATATAAAATGCTAAAGCGATAGTTAGACCAATAAATAACGCAGAGATAACCGCTGTTGGATTATTAAATAATATAAATGCTCCATTTTTCCACCAGGGTAATTGAACCACTTTATGAAAAATGATACTGTTTTCTGAAAACAAAAGGCGGAAATCGATTATCCAGTATAAGCATGTGTACAATGTAAAAAAAGCCATTAACTTTTTAAACAAAGTTGCTTCATCACTGTAATGATACTTGTCAAACAAATATGTTATGACCCTATTCAATTTCTGCTTTTATAATAATGCGCGTAATTTTTTCCGCTTTTGGTGTTTTTTGTAACAACAATAATATCCATACTTTGCGGTTGGGAATTTCTTGTTAACTGATAATACTGCCCGATAATCCGTTTAAGGACCTCGAAATTTATATTGGATTCATCGTTAACCATAATTGCGCTTTCATCTGTCACCGATGAAATATAATACCTTAATGAATTAGAGAACGCAAGCATCGTGTTCTCGTTACCTGCGAAGCGGTTGGTTTGATGGCTCCGAATAATTTCCTGAAATACATCTTCCCATTTACCCGTACCTGCCTTTACGTAAACATTAAAATTTTCCTTTGGAACAGGTGCAAATAAGCTCCAGCTTTGGTGAAAATAAGGATACATATACGGAAAAACGTAGTATTTTAATTTTCCTGTTAAAGCATCAGGAGATGCGTAGGCGAAAACAGCCAGAAAATGCACTGTTAAATAAGCCGACAGGACGATGGCTGTAATTATTTTATGTTTATATTTAATGCTCTAATTTAACCAATAAATTGTATGATTAAAAAGTCTTTTTTACTTGTTTGCCTTCTCGCTTCATTAACAATTGCAGCGCAGGATAAATTATTAACCATACAGGATGCTGTTTTAAAAGGCCGCACTGCTTTAGCGCCAAAACGACTTCAAAACCTAAGCTTTATTCCCGGATCAGATAAATTTTCTTATATAGAAAATAATGTTGTAAAGGTTGGCGAAAATGCAACAGG
>CAZRNW010000239.1:0-5978 GCA_964601535.1 uncultured Flavobacteriaceae bacterium | reverse complement strand
TTTGTTACAATTCCTGTCATTACCCGCAAATTTAAGGCTATTCTAACACCAATTAAAGTTTGTGTAAAAATTGTTACTTTTAGAATGTGAAAAGACTTAAAAATTGGTTCATAGGCGATTATCTGGCAAAAACTGATGATGTTTTTGAGCGCTCGAAGATTGAACTTCTCTATAATTATTCTATTGCTTTTTTCTTACTCGGCCTTGTCTATTACTTCCATATTCTATACATAAAACTCTGGTATCATGTGGCCGCTGAGGGAATAGCCATGTTATCCCTTATCCTCATACCGTTCATTCTAAAATATAAACGTAATGTAAAATTGGCTGCATGGATATATATCATTCAACAGATTATTGTAAGCAGCTGCAGTATCATCATAGAGAACGGAAAAGACGGAATGATCAGTGGGTTCTGGATCTCTTTGTTCATTCTTTTTTCCTTCTTCCTGTTTGATATCAAAATGGGAACCTTTTTTATCCTCATCATGGCCATCGCCGGTGCGATAAGCGGAGCGCTCTCTCATCAAATAAATCTTCCTCCGGAACATCAATTGCCAATGACACCCGATGTGATCATGCTTCCTCTGGCATTGGTGATCTATGTCACCTATATGTTCCTTAAAACAAGGAAACAAGCCGAGAAGCAGATCAATGCACAGAAATCATTACTCGAGCATCAAAAAAAGGAAGTGACAGATAGTATTAATTATGCCCAACGCATTCAAAAAGCCATTTTACCATCTCACCGTTTAATTGAAAGTTATTTACCAAAATCGTTTGTTGTTTATTTACCAAAAGATATTGTGAGTGGTGATTTTTATTGGGTAGAGAAAAAAGGGAATAAAGTATTTTTTGCTGTGGCCGATTGTACCGGACATGGTGTTCCGGGTGCAATGATGAGTGTTATCGGACAAAATGCATTGAACAGGGTACTTAATGAATTCGGAATTACAAAACCCTCGGAAATATTAGATAAATTAACCGTTCTGGTAGAAGAAGCTTTCTCGAAAAGCGGTTCTGATGTCAGAGACGGAATGGATATCGCCCTTTGTGCTTTAGATTCTTCAAACAATAAATTGGAATATGCCGGTGCAAATAATCCGGTTTATATTTATTCAAGTAATGAATTAAAAGAAATTAAAGGCACTAAACAACCAATCGGACGTTTTGAATCGAAAGTAAATTTTGTAAATCATGAAGTTAATTTGAAAAACGGCGATTCTGTTTATTTATTCTCTGATGGTATTGCCGACCAGTTTGGCGGACCTGATGGTAAAAAATTCAAATACAAACGCGTAAAAGAATTACTTTTGCAGAATAACACAAAGTCTCATTCAGAACAAAAAAACAATATTATCACCCAATTCATCAGCTGGAAAGGTAAACAAGAACAAATTGATGATGTTTGTTTAATGGGAATAAAAATTTAGCACTATGTCAATTGTTGTAAATAATATCACCAAATTATACGGAGAGCAAAAAGCACTTAACAATGTTTCCTTTACTGTGGATACAGGACAAATTGTTGGTTTTTTGGGACCAAATGGCGCCGGAAAAAGTACCATGATGAAAATTATTACCTGTTACATCCCTCCTACTCAAGGTTCGGTAAAAGTTTGCGGTTTCGATATTTTAGACCAAAGTATTGAAGTAAAAAAACAAATTGGTTATCTGCCGGAACACAATCCGCTTTATTTGGATATGTATGTGAAAGAATTTTTGGAATTTGTGGGCGGACTTTACAAACTAAATAATCTGAAAAGCCGTGTAGCGGAAATGATTGAACTCACCGGATTACAAGTAGAACAAAAGAAAAAAATCGGCGCTTTATCAAAAGGTTACCGTCAGCGCGTTGGTTTAGCACAGGCCATCATTCACGATCCGAAAGTTCTGATTATGGATGAGCCCACCACGGGATTAGATCCGAATCAATTAGAAGAAATCCGCGGTTTAATTAAAACTTTAGGAAAAGAAAAAACGGTGATGCTCAGCACGCACATCATGCAGGAAGTGGAAGCAGTTTGTGATAAAGTGATTATTATTAATAAAGGTGAGATAGTAGCGAACGAAAGTACTGCCACCCTTCAAAAAAGTACAAGCAAACAATTATATACTGTTGAATTTGATAAAGCGATTTCGAAAAACAGTTTAAAAGGAATTGAAGGCGTAACTGAAGTTGTTCAAATCAACGAAAATACCTGGCAAATAAGCACCGCTGCTGAAAAAGATATCCGAAAAGAAATTTTTGATTTCGCTGTAAGCAATAAACTCTCTGTTTTAACGCTGAATAAAGAAGAACAAAAACTTGAAGACGTGTTTAAGCAACTGACGAAGTAATCGGGACTTCGGCTACGCTCAGTCACCGATTCTTTTCAGGGTGGTTGAGCGTAGCCGAAACCACTATAAAATCACTTACACAACTCCGCAAACTTAACCGAAGCCTTCTCCGACCCATTATCAATCGCTTTTTTTAAATCAGCACAGCTTTCTGTTTTTTTACCAATGTAATTATTCGATAAGCCACGGTAATAAAATGCATCGGCGTAAGTTGGTTTTAGTTCAATAGCTTTTGTGAAATCAGGAATAGCCAAAGCATCCTTTTGTTGAGCAAAATAACAAACACCTCTCTCAAAATAAGCTTTTGCGTATTTCGGACTCAAAGCAATGGCTTCCGTGTTATCAGCAATCGCACCAGTATAATCTTTCATCTGATATTTACTTAAACTACGTTGAACATAAGTATCGGCATGTTTTTTTATGGCTAAAGCTTTGTCACAATCGCTTATCGCGCCGGTATCGTTAACCAGCATGTATTTTATCATGGCGCGGTAATAGTAAGAGCTTTCGTAATCATTCTTTAACGAAATAGCTTTGTTCTCATCTACCAATGCATCTTCATATTGCTTCAAAAAATACAAAGCAGCTCCGCGGTAAGTATAAGCCTTGTAAAATTTTGGATTTAAATCGATAGCAGCATTAAAATCGGTAACAGCATCTTTGTACTCGAACAAATGGTACTTACACAGTGCACGGTTATGATAGGCGTCTGATTTAGTCGGGTCAATCTCTAAAGATTTATTAAAATCAATTTTCGCTTTTTCATATTGCCCCAAATCAAATTTGCACAAGCCGCGGTTATAATATGCATCCGCATCTTTATGGCTCCGTGCAATTACACTGTCGTAATCCTGAATTGAAAATTCGTATTTCTTTTGCTCAAGGGCCACAAAGCCGCGCTGAAAAAACATATCTGTCCCTGCTTTTAACTTTACAGCCTTATCCGCGTCTTCAAAGGCTCCTGTAATATCGTTTGTATAGAATTTAATTTTACTTCTGTAATAATAAGCCCACTCATAATCCTTATCCAGTTCGCATCCCTTATTTGCAAAAGGCAAAGCTTCCTTATTTTTATCTAAATTATGCAGGCTCGCAGCTTTATAAACAAAAGATTTACCATGGCCGGGGTTGATAGTGATTGCTTTGTCAAAATCAATAATAGCATCGTTATATTTCTCGAGGTAAAACGAACAGAGTGCCCTTCCGTAATAAACATCAAATTTTTTTCTTCCTTTTTCAATACTGATGTTATAATCAATAATGGCATCTTTATAATCGGTAAGCATGTATTTTGCCAATGCGCGGTTATAGTAGGCGACTTCATCATCCGCATGATTGCTGATGTAAGTGCTGTATTCAATAATCGCATCCTGATATTTTTTTTGCTCATACAAATCAAACGCCACTTTAAAATGGTCGCGCACATCCGGCATTTGTGCAAAAAGTTTCCCGGTTAATACAACGGTAATTAAAACTATTCTCTTCATAGGTTTAGCTGGATAGAACATCTATCATGTTTAATAAATCTTTATCTAATGTTTCAATATGTTTAACTGCTTTCTCGAATGGGGTAAAAGTTATTTTTTTATTCACGATGCCAACCATTTCGTTTTTATGTCCGCTTTTAAGAGCTAAAACTGCATGATATCCCGCCAGACTCGCATTCACACGTTCCATACAGGTTGGATTACCGCCGCGCTGAATGTGACCAAGGACAGTAACACGAACGTCAAATTCGGGACAGGTTGTGCGGATTAAATCTCCTACTTTATAAGCGCCACCATAATCATCACCTTCTGCTACAATAACAATTTTACTTGATTTGCTGGAACGCCAGTTTTTTATTTTCTGCAATAAAGTCTCAACATCATTTTTCATTTCAGGAACCAGCAATGCTTCAGCGCCGCTTGCGATAGCACTTCGTAAAGCAATTAACCCTGCATCGCGGCCCATCACTTCAATCACAAAAACGCGATCGTGACTTTCAGCCGTATCCCTTATTTTATCTACTGCTTCAACAACAGTGTTGATTGCAGTATCGTAACCAATGGTAAAATCAGTCCCTACCAAATCATTATCAATAGTTCCTGCACACCCTACAATTGGGATATTTATTTTTTTTGAAAGTTCAATGGCGCCACGGAAACTGCCATCGCCGCCAATAATTACAAAACCTTCAATGCCTAAATTATTAATGTTTTTTGCTGCAGCAGTAATTCCTTCATCAGTCATGAATCTGGAACTGCGGGCAGTTTTTAAAATCGTGCCACCGCGTTGAATAATTCCTGAAACTGAAGTGGTAGTTAAACTCACGTAATTATTATCAATTACACCTTCGTAGCCTTTATAAAAACCTATTACCTCAATATTAAAATGGACTGCGGTACGTACAACTGCACGTAAACAAGCATTCATACCCGGTGAATCGCCTCCAGAAGTAATTATTCCGATTTTTTTCATTCCACCAAATATACTAGAATCCTCCTTACAAATAAGAGGGGAAATTCAACAAAAAACACGTATTTTTACGTGATGCCGCGCATTATAGCAATAGATTATGGGAGCAAAAGGGTAGGATTAGCTGTAACTGATCCTTTAAAAATTCTCGCGAATGGTTTAACAACAGTGCATAGTAAAGATGTAATAAAGTTTTTGGAGGATTATTTTAAAAAAGAAGAAGTGGAATGTATTGTTGTAGGCGAACCAAAAACATTGCGAAATGAACCGTCGGACAGCGCCCGTTTTATTGAACCATTTGTTAAACATTTAAAAAATAAATTTCCCGGCATGAGAATTGAAAGGTATGATGAAAGATTTACCAGCGCAATGGCACATCAGGCCATGTTATTGGGAGGATTGAAAAAAAAAGCACGCCAGGATAAAGAAACTGTTGATATGGTGAGTGCAACAATTATTTTACAGAATTATTTAGAATACATTAAACATTAAAATATATGGCCGACAAATCAGAGGATAAAATAAGAAAAGCATTTGCCGAAAAAGACTGGAACGACATTAAAGCGAGTGACAGCTGGCAGATTTTTAAAATCATGAGCGAGTTTGTTGAGGGCTTCGACAAAATGAGCAGGATTGGTCCATGCGTTTCAATTTTTGGAAGTGCGCGCACAAAACCGGATAACAAATATTATATTTTAGCTGAGGAAATTGCTTATAAATTAACACAAGAAGGTTATGGCGTAATTACAGGTGGTGGTCCCGGAATTATGGAAGCTGCCAATAAAGGTGCAAAACGAGGAGGAGGAAAATCTGTTGGATTAAATATTGAATTGCCGTTCGAACAAAAACCGAATGACTTTATCGACCGCGATAAGAGTATTGATTTTCATTATTTCTTTGTGCGGAAAACAATTTTCTTGAAATACTCGCAGGGATTTATTGGAATGCCGGGAGGTTTTGGTACAATGGATGAATTGTTTGAATCGCTGACCTTGGTGCAGACGCATAAAATAGCTTCATTTCCTGTTGTTTTGGTCGGAAAAACTTACTGGACAGGATTGATTGAATGGATAAAAGAAAGTATGTTGGTGCAAGAGCATAACGTAAACCCTGATGATTTGGAGCTCTTAACTATTGTAGATACAGCAGATGAGGCAGTGAAACACATTGTAGATTTCTAT
>CAZRNW010000238.1:0-5978 GCA_964601535.1 uncultured Flavobacteriaceae bacterium | reverse complement strand
AATTATTCCGCGAAGAAAACATTCCGTTGTTTACAGAGTTACAGCAAAAAGAACAAAAGTTCGGGGAAATTTCAGGCGCACAAAGTATTGAACACAATGGTGAGAAAATGACTTTGCAAAAAGCAGCTGTGTTTTTAAAAGATTTAAATCGTAGTCTGCGCGAAGAAGTGTATCACAAAATTCAAAACCGCCGTGCGCAGGATGAAGAGGCTTTGAATAATTTATATACTGAATTAATCACCCTCCGTCATAAGGTCGCTGTAAACACCGGCTTTAAAAACTTCAGAGATTATAAGCATCAGTCGCTTGGACGATTTGATTACAGTGTGCAGGATTGTTTAAATTTTCATGATGCCGTTCAAAAACATGTGGTGCCTTTAGTTACTGAACAAGAGAAAGCACGCAAAGCAAAATTGAAGCTGGATGATTACCGTCCCTGGGATAAAGAAGTGGATGTAGAGGGAAAAGCTCCTTTAAAACCATTTGATGGCGCTAAAGATTTAATTACAAAGACAGAAAAATGTTTCGACAGCATCGATACTTATTTTGGAGATTGCATTCGTACCATGGATAAAATGGGACGATTGGATTTAGATTCCCGCTTAGGAAAAGCGCCCGGTGGTTATCAATATCCATTATACGAAACAGAGATTCCGTTTATTTTTATGAATGCGGTTGGATTGCATCGTGATATGGTAACGATGGTACACGAAGGCGGACATGCCATTCATTCGTTTTTAGATATTCCATTAGACTTAGTTGATTTTAAATCACCACCAAGTGAAGTTGCTGAACTAGCCAGCATGAGTATGGAATTAATTTCGATGGAACATTGGGATGCGTTTTTTAATAATGCAGAAGATTTAAAACGCGCAAAACGTCAGCAATTAGAGAGCGTATTAGACGCTTTGCCTTGGATTGCGGCTGTTGATAAATTCCAGCATTGGGTATATCAAAATCCTACACATACTGTTGCGGAACGTTATGCCACATGGGAACAAATCATGAAAGACTTTGGAAGTGGTGTTGTAAATTACAAAGGACTCGAGGCTAATTTGAAAAGAAGATGGCAAGTGCAATTACATTTATTTGAAGTGCCGTTTTATTATATCGAGTATGGCTTTGCGCAATTAGGAGCAATAGCTGTTTGGAGAAATTACAAACGCGATCCTAAAAAAGCCATTGAACAATACAAAACCGCTTTAGCATTAGGTTACACAAAACCAATTCCGGAAATTTATAAAGCCGCCGGAATAGAATTTAATTTTTCTCCGGAATACGTAAAAGAGCTGGCGATGTTTGTGAAGGGGGAGTATGATAAGCTGTAATTATTAAAACCCAATTTTATTTTTTGTTTCCGGCCTTTCTTTTTTCTCTAACAATTCATCAAGGTATCTGAAAACAATTTCAATATTTTGGTCGTGGTTGTTCACTTTCTTTTTTATTTGTTCAATTTCTAAGCGTAGTTCGGTGTTATCTGCAAGCACTTGTCGTATCCGCGCAAATATACGCATGATTTGGATGTTTACTTGTATGGCACGCGGGCTGTTTAATACACTTGAAAGCATTAATACACCATGTTCGGTAAAAACATAGGGTGATTACCTTAACCCCATCTTATCAGAGAAATTGGAGGTGCCAAATTGGCGCCTCCAATTTTCAAATTCTTGTTGCGTTAATTCAAACATAAAGTCAGATGGAAATCTCTCAATGTTTCGGTTAACCTGGCGCTTCAACTGCTTGGTCTCAATACTATAAAGAGCAGTTAAATCTCTGTCAATCATTACCTTTTGCCCCCTAATAACATAAATCTTGTTTTCGATTGTTTGATGAATCAATGTTTCTTTTTCTTCCATAATCTTAATTTTCTTTGAAATCCCAATTTGTGACCTCAATCCTTTTAATAATAAATTGAAATATTTACCTGATAATTATGGTATGGCCGAACAGCCTAACCGACCCGTAAAGTAAAATCCAAAGGTAAAATAGAAATCAAAGATTGATTGCTACAAATTGTAGCATTTTCTAATCTTGAAGTGCCAATTTGGTACTTCAAGATTGCAGAAGACTGTTTTGCAAGAAAATAGAATTACAACTTAATCCCAATAATACAAACATCGTCCACCTGCTCAATGTTGCCTTTCCAATCTGTAAAGGTAGAATCAAGGGCATTGCGCTGCTCGTTCATTGGTAAATGTTTGTTTCTGAAAATTAAATCTGCCAGTTGCTTGTATTTGAATTTTTTTCCTTTTGGTCCGCCAAACTGATCGGCATAACCGTCGGTAAATAAATACACGAGAGTTCCTTTAGCTAAATTTAAAACGTGTGTGGTGAAAGAAGTGTATTTTTCACTCTTACCAACCGGTTGTTTGTTGGCGGTGATTTCTTTTAATTCATTGTCGTTATTTATATACCATAGCGGATTGTTGGCACCCGCCCAAGCAACTTCTCTTGTTTTTGTATTAATCACACATAATGAGATATCCATACCATCTTTAATATCGGTGTGACCTTTTTTAAATGTATCAACAACCATCTCCGTTACTTTGTCTAAAATCTCTCCCGGTTTTTTTAATTCTAATTCACTTACAGCTTTGTTTAATGCGTTGCTGCAAACTAAACTTACCATGGCCCCCGGCACACCGTGTCCGGTACAATCTGCAGCTGCGACAAAGAAATAATCATCTTTATGCTCAGCAAAATAAAAATCCCCGGCAACTATATCTTTTGGTTTGTATAATATAAAGCTGTCGGGGACCGAATTATAAATTTCTTCTTCCGGCGGAAGAATCGCTTGCTGCAATCTTTTCGCGTATGTAATGCTGTCAATAATTTCTGTATTCTTCTGGCTGATTTCTTTATTTTTTTCTTCAAGCTCTTCTTCATATTCTTCACTGTCGGCACGGAAATATTGTACAATAAAAAATATAACGGCAAATACCGTAAGTACTGAGCAAGTTGAATAAATCCATTGAGCGGTTTCGGGCAAAACTACAATAGGATCGAAGCTTGACTGGTAAAGGGTAATTAAAAAGTAAGATAAAATATTTAACCCGAAAATCAGGTAAATAGTACGTTTATTTTTAAATAAAATTAGGGGAAGTGTTGCTGTAGTTACAATTAAATATTTATCGCCCAGCTCAGCACTATTGTGAATGCAAACGCCTATTAAAAACAAAAGCGGAATCAAAGCAAAATAATATCTGCAAAATTCAAGCCGGCCGGTGTGATTAAGATAAGGCGGTAGCCCGAAGGCGAACATGAAAGGAATGGTGAAAAATAAAACATCCGGTAAATTAAATAAGGGAGCACTGACTGAGAAAGTAATCATTGCAATTACATTTAAAACACTCATTCGGTTAATAAACAAGAGGCTTTTGCGGTCGTGGGGGTTATCTGCCAACCGTAAACCGGAAACGGTGATTTTTTTCCAGACGTAATAAATGTAGTTTATCCAACTCATTTTTACTGGGTTTACTATATGGTTATACCCGCTTAAAAATAAAGGGTTGCACTAATTGCGTTAAATAATAGCGAAAAGGCTGTTTTTATGAAATTTTTGAGCCAAAAGCCCTGAAACCCACTGTTTACGGGCGTCCCGGAGGGGGTATCTCTAAATCGTTTTTAAACCAGATGCGTCTTGCTTCAATGCCGTGCGGATCATAAAATACCCATAAGCTATCGCGTAAATCATTTTTAAACCAACCTTTATAGCGAGGTTTTCCGCTTTCATAAAACACACTATTGGCACCATGTTTTAAGCCTTTATCATAAAAGCATTCGCTCCACATAATACCTTCAGCATAAAATGCGAGCCACTGACCATGCCGTTTTCCGAAACGGAAAAACCCTTTGAATTTCACGTTGCCGTTTTCCCACTTCGCAACGTAGTCGCCTGTGTAATTAGAGTCAGGCGGTTCAATAAGATATTTATTCAATTCTTTTTTGATGGCTGAGGTATCAATCGGGACATTTTGTTGAATGGTATCCTGACCGGAAGATTCTTTCTGCTCTCCGCCATTGCAACCGGCTAACACCAGAAATGGAATAAAATAAAAAAATCGTTTAAGCTTCATAAAAATTATTTTTTTCGTTCGATTGAATACACCACCAATTGCTCAAGACTGTTTCTGGTGGGCGACTCGGGGAAGTCTTTCAATAAAGTTAAGGCTTTATTTTTATAATCCAGCATAATTTTTTCGGCATATGCAATTCCGCCTTTAGCAATCACAAAATCGATTACTTCCTTTACCCTATCAGAATCAGTATTGTGGTTTTTAATGATGTTGATGATTTTTCGTTTCTCCATCCAGGAACTTTGGTTAAGTGCATAAATTAAAGGAAGGGTCATTTTTTTCTCTTTAATATCAATACCGGTTGGCTTGCCGATATCATCACTGCTGCCAAAATCAAACAAATCATCTTTAATCTGAAAAGCCATCCCGGTTAAAATACCGAATTCTTTAAATTTTGCAATAGTGTTTTTGTCATCGGTTACCGAAGCAGCACCGCTGGCACAACAGGCCGCAACTAAACTCGCTGTTTTCTGGCGGATGATTTCGTAATAAATTTCTTCAGATATATCAAGGCGGCGTGCTTTTTCTATCTGTAACAATTCTCCTTCACTCATTTCTTTTACAGCTGTACTAACAATTTTCAGTAAATGAAAATCATCATTGTCGAGCGATAACAATAAACCACGCGACAATAAAAAGTCGCCGATTAAAACGGCAATCTTATTTTTCCATAAAGCATTTACACTAAAAAACCCACGGCGCTCATTGCTGTCATCAACTACATCATCATGAACAAGTGTTGCAGTATGCAAAAGTTCAATTAAAGCAGCGGCTCGGTACGTGCTCTCATTAATTGTGCCTACGGTTTGCGCACTTAAAAAAACAAACATCGGGCGCAATTGTTTGCCTTTACGTTTTACAATATAATTCGTGATTTTGTCAAGCAAGGGCACAGAACTTTTCATCGAATCCTTAAACTTCGATTCAAAAATTTTCATGTGCTCCGCAACAGGAGCTTTAATATTTTGGGTTACGCTTGGCAATTAAATGGTAAAATTAAAACTTCTGACGGGTTATCAAAATCTATTTTATTTCCTGAGTAGCCAATTTGTTTTTATTGGCTAATTGTCCGCAGGCGGCATCAATATCTTTACCGCGGCTCCGGCGCACATTCACAATAACCTTGTTTTTTTCAAGATGCGCAACAAAAGCAGCTAAACGTTCGGGAGTCGTTTGTTTAAATTCTCCGCCGTCAATTGGATTGTACTCTATAATATTAACTTTCGACTTCACCTTCTTGCAGTAATCGGCTAATTCCTGTGCGTCTTTAATGGTATCATTAAAATCTTTAAAAACAATATATTCAAATGTGACACGCGTACCGGTTTTCTCAGTAAAATAGTTTAAGGCCTCAGCGAGATTATCTAAAGTATTTGTTTCATTAATCGGCATTATTTTATTCCGCTTTTCATCATTTGCCGCATGCAAAGAAAGAGCAAGGTTAAATTTTACTCCATCATCACCCAACTTCATAATCATTTTGGCAACACCGGCAGTTGAAACCGTAATGCGTTGCGGACTCATCCCTAATCCCTGAGGAGAAATAATTTTTTCAGTAGATTTTAAAACTTCGGCGTAATTCAATAATGGTTCACCCATGCCCATGTAAACAATGTTTGACAATGGAGCATCATACTTTTCGCGGGCTTGGTCCCTTACTAAAACAACCTGGTCAAAAATTTCATCAGCATTTAAATTACGCATCCGTTTTAATTTTCCGGTTGCACAAAAAGCACAGGTTAAACTGCAACCCACTTGCGAAGAAATACAGGCCGTCATCCGATCTGTTGAAGGAATCAAAACACTTTCCACCACATAATCGTCATGCAATTTCATGGCGCATTTAATGGTTTTGTCTTTACTGATTTGTAAATCGTGAATTTCAACAGCGTTAATAGTAAA
>CAZRNW010000237.1:0-5980 GCA_964601535.1 uncultured Flavobacteriaceae bacterium | reverse complement strand
GATACGGTTTATGGTTTGGGCTGGTTTCCTTTTGGCGGTTATGTGCAGATTGCAGGAATGGTGGACGAACAAATGGATAAAGCCACTTTAGAAAAAGAACCTGAGCCATGGGAATTCAGAGCAAAACCGGCCTGGCAGCGTTTGCTGATTATGATGGGTGGTATTTTAGTGAATTTAATTTTAGGAATTTTTATTTACTGGATGGTATTTTTCTTCTGGGGGAAATCAACCGTTCCTGTCGATAAATTAACAAATGGAATTGCCTGTGATTCTACAGCATTAAGTATGGGATTGCGTGATGGTGACTTTGTTGTTTCAGTTGACGGGACACCAATTACTAATTTAAACCGCGTTGAAATTGAAATTATCATGAACAAAGCAAAAAACATGGTAGTGAAACGCGACGGACAAGATGTTACTATTCCAATCAGCGAAGACAACGTAAGTACCATTTTGCGCAATTTAAAAAAATCGGATTTTATTAGCGTACGTATGCCGACTGAAGTATTTGAAGTTGAAAAAACAAGTTTTGCTGAAGCTGCCGGTTTAAAACAAGGTGATTTTATTATTGGAGTAAATGGTATGCCTACACCTTATTATCACGAATTCAGAAGGGAAATAATTAAAAATACCAGTAAGGATAAAGATCACTTGAATACTGCAGAACTAACTGTAATCCGTGGTATTGATACTTTAAAATTAAAAACAACTGTTACAGAAAAAGGAACAATCGGTTTCGCTGCTTTAACTAAAAAATATTATCCAATAGAAGAATTTAAATTCGGGTTTTTTGAATCATTAAAAGAAGGTCTGAGTTTTGGAATGGAAAATTTAGTGATGCAGGCCAAACAATTAGTCGTGATTTTCACCGTTAAAGATGCACACAAACAGGTAGGCGGATTTTACAGCATGTACAAAAACATGAATGAAGAATGGGACTGGCATGCGTTCTGGATGTTTACTGCTTTCCTTTCTTTAGTGTTAGCCTTTATGAACTTTTTACCGATTCCTATGTTAGACGGCGGATACATTTTGTTTTTATTGATTGAGATTGTGAGTCGCCGTAAAGTACCTGAAAAAGTATTGTACTACGCCAATTATGTTGGTTTAGTATTGATTTTAGCATTGATGATTTATGCCAATACCGATTGGCTGCGCGATTAGTAACTATTTAGTTTTTTAGCGTTATACGGATAATGAAAAAATTCTATTTTGCTTTTCTTTTGTTAATCGCCGTTCATACGCTTAAGGCGCAAAATACCACCATCAATAAAGGAGGAGAAAAAGCTCCCGCTCCCGGTAAACACAAAATGATGCTCATCCCCTTCGAGCCGCGCATGTACATGAGCGAAATTGATTTTGCCATCAATAAAGAAACCAAATTAAACGGCAAACAAATTAAAGCTATCTTCCGCGACGGTATCAACGAGCAATTGTACAAAGCATTAAAATCTCAGCACATGGTAGTAGATTTGATGGACGATACCATAAAGACAAAAAAAGATTTAAGTGCGGTATACGAACATCTTGTCTTGGAATACATGAAGGTGCCAGACCAAGCTCATTACAAACCTCCCGTAAAAGAAAAACAGGAAAATGTGGTGAAGAACGGACAGATTATTGATGAAAGCAATACCGATGCGCGTTTCATGAATGCCAAAATAAAAAACGCAAGCCTGGTTCCTTATTTATATGCCAAATACAAAAGTGATATTTTTGTTTTCGTTAATCAGCTTGATATTAAAGCATCTAACAGCGGAGGACCGGCTGATGTTGCGACTACAGATGGTTTCAGAAAATTAGTTGTGCACTATACTGTTTATACTTTTGACGCAAAAGAAATAAATTCAGGTCTTGCAGAAACACAATTCCCTGTTGCAATTAACGACCCAAAAAAAATTGTAAAAGATTATTTTTCAAAAATTGCGCAGATAATAACAGAGCGGATTAATCTTGCTTTGGCGCCACCGAAATCTAAATAAGTAAAGCATCCGCCACCACAAAAGTACTTCCTCCTACAAAAATTAAATCGTTTGCTTTTGCTTTTTTCTTTGCAGCTTCAACAGCTTCTTTTACATTAGGGAAAATAGTTCCTTTCAATCCCATTTCTTCTGCTTTTAATTTTAATTCTGCTTCCGGTAATGCGCGCGGTACAGAAGCTTTTGTAAAATAATAAACTGCGTCTTGCGGTAATAATTTAAGAATAGATGAAACATCTTTATCATTCACAACACCCAAAACAAAATGCAATTGCTTGTATTGGTACAGACTTAAGTTATGCAATACTTCCTTAATGCCATCTTCATTATGTCCTGTATCACAAATCACTAATGGTTTTTCATTGATAGTTTGCCATCGTCCCAATAAACCGGTTAATTTTACAACATGACTTAATCCTTTTTGAATATCCTCTTCACTAATTATAAAGCCGTTTTCAGCAATCACTTTTAATGCGGCAATTACTCCTAATAAATTTTTCGATTGATACGCTCCTGCTAAATCGAGTGTGTAATTTTTAGTTTCGTTTGTTTTTTTGTCGAGGATTGCGACCTGCAAATTTCTTTCCTCCTTTTTCGTCTCAACAATTTTAAAATCTTTACTCGCAAATTGTATTGGTGCTTTTAACTCCTTCGCTTTATCTGCGAAAATCTGTGAAATCTGCGGCTGGTATTGGGAAACCACAACAGGCTTCCTTGATTTAATTATTCCTGCTTTCTCTGTCGCGATTTTCGCAAGTGTATCTCCCAATAAATTCGTATGATCGAAACTAATATTGGTAATAACACTCACCACCGGATTAATTACATTAGTGGAATCTAATCGTCCTCCGAGTCCTACCTCTATCACCGCGACATCCACTTCTTTATTTACAAAATAATCAAAAGCAAGTCCGACTGTCCATTCGAAAAATGAAGGCTCAATTTTTTCAAATGTATCTTTGTATTTTTCTACAAACTCAACAATGTATTCTTTCGGAATTAATTTTCCGTTTATTTTTATGCGTTCCCTGAAATCAATTAAATGCGGTGAGGTATACAAACCAACTTTATAACCCGCTTGCTGCAAAACGGCTGCAATCATATGCGAAGTGGAGCCTTTTCCGTTGGTACCTGCAACATGTATGCATTGCAATTTAGTTTGCGGATTGCCTAAGGCATTACAAATAGCAATGGTATTATTTAAATCGGCTTTGTAGGCTGCTGCGCCAACGCGCTGGTACATTGGCAAACGCGAAAACAGATAGTCAAGCGTTTGATTATAATTCATTAATTAAATGCGAATACAATGGTGATGGTTCCGGTTTGTTCTTCAAAAGCACCGCTCACATTAAACTTTGTAGCTAAAGCCGCCATGCGTGCTTTCGATTTTAAAATAGCGCTTGATGTTGTTGTGCCGCGGCCATTCGGATTTGCTTCAATTACATTTCCGTTTTTATCTACAGTAATTTCCACCACAACTTTTCCTTCTTCTTTTGTATCTTTTGGTAAAGTCGGCGGATTTACAATGGCACGTCCTGCTAAACTAAATCCGAATTTTTTTCCCGGACCTGAACCCGGTCCTGTGCCAGGGCCATGACCGGGACCATCCCCTCCTCCGTCACCGCCACCTGTTCCTCCGGTTCCATTTGTGTTTGGGTTTCCGTCAGGGCTACCATCATTTCCGGCTTGACCGCTGTTGCCATCCCCGCCTCCGGTTTTACCTTGGTTCTGTTTAAATTTTTCTGCTAATAATTCTGCTGCGGTTTTTGGTTTGGGTGTTTCAACCACAGGTTTAATAACGGTAACATTTGTGTTCGTTTTTGTTTTAGTATCATTCACTTTTACATCTTCGCCTTGCTCACTTGTATAAGTTGGATCATTGGCACTGTTTGCGGTTGGAGGTGTTGGTGTTTGTTCGGTGATAACACTTGTTGCTTCACCAATTCCGTTTTGCTCAACATTTCCTGTGCCTTCGTTGTAATTACCGAAATTAATTTCTAGTCCGCCGCCGCCGCCAACTACTTCAGGAAATGGCGGATTAGGTGTGATGATTTGAAACAGAATTAAAAACAACAACAGCAATGCCAGTATCGCTGCTGAAACGAAAGAAGCAATGGCTCTGTTTTTATTTTCTTCGGCTGCTGTTAGGTACATTACTTATTGCTGTTGGATGGCGCTGTTGCGCAAACCATTTTACATTTTAATCTGTCGCCAATCTGCATCACATCAATAAAATCCTGATACACTAAATCTTTATCGATATGTAAAATTACAACCGGCTCTGTTTTACCTGCAATTTTTTCCATCAATGCAGTTTCTAAATTTGCAACATCAACTTCTTTGCTGTCGATATAATATTTACGGTCTTTCGTTACTGCTAAGTTTACAGGCTTCTTATTATTATCGATGGGTTTATTTGCTTTTGAACTTGGTAAATTTACCTTCATGGCATTTGGACTGACCATGGTAGATAATATCAAAAAGAAAAGCAGAAGGAAAAACATGATATCGTTCAACGAATCTGTGCTAACCTCAGCTTCCCTATGTTTATTTTTTCTTAATCCCATTTTAAATCATTATTTATTCGTCAATCGTAATCGTAACTCGTACTTCTTACTTGCTTGGTTCATTCAGCATATCCAAAAACTGAATCTGTGCTTCTTCCATGCGGTGCGATAATTTATCGATGCGTGCATTTAACCAGTGGTAAGCAACGAAAGCTAATACACCAACTACTAATCCGCCAGCTGAAGTAATCATTTTCTGATACAAACCGGTTGAGATGATTTCAATCTCTACTGTTTTTGCCAAAGATATATCGTAGAAAATTTTAATTACCCCGAAGATTGTTCCGATAAAACCAAACATCGGCGCAATTCTTCCCGTTATGTTTAAGATACTGAGATTTTTTTCCAGCTTGTTTAATTCGTTGGAACCTGCAGCCGTCATTGATTCGCGGATTTCCTGAGTAGATTGTCCGATACGCGAAACGCCTTGTTCAAGCATTAATGACTCGGGTGTATTTACGCTTTTGCACATGCTGCGGGCGTTAGCAATGTTGCCGCCATGAATCATATCTTTTAATCCCGGTAATAATGTCGGATTCTTTTTTGAAGCTTTATTAATAACGATGAGGCGTTCTACCAAAACAAAAATAGCGACAGCGAACAAAACACCCAGGATAACCATAACCGGACCGCCTTTCATCACCATTTCGATTAATGAAATTTTGGTTTCCGTAATTTCGGGTGTTGCTGCGGTTTGAATGCCGCTTGCAGCAGTATTTAACGAATCGGCGGCGGCCGCAACGGTTGATGCGGGATTAATTCCTGCCTGTAAAATGAAGTTCAGCATAATAAAAAATTTACTACGAAATTAGAGTATAAAGAGGCAAGTAAATTTTATGCCATAAGGGGTTTTAAACAGAACTATGTTTATATAACGGAAGGAAAGGAAATAGTTACAAAAAAGCCGCTCCCAATAGAAGCGGCCTTTCATCACTAAACAAACAATTTTACTTCAACTTAAAGACAATGGGCAGATTCATGATGGTTTTAACAGGTTTTCCCATTTCATTTCTTCCCGGTTTTTTGAATTTAGGTAATTTGTTTACCACCCTATTCGCTTCTTCGTTGCAACCGCCACCAATACCTTTCAGGATTTTTGTATCAACTACTTCACCTTTTTCATTCACAATAAAGGTGACATAAACTTTTCCTTCCAGTCCCATTTCCTTTGCCAGTTCCGGATAAACAGTATTATTTCTGATGAAATCGCCCAGTGCTTTTAAGCCGCCTTCAAATTCAGGAGCTTCAGCAGGAATCGGTGTTGGCGGTTCTATAATTTCAGGTGTATAAGAAATAGCTATACTTCCTGTTCCGCCTCCGGTTAAAGTTCCTGTGGGATTTGAATTACCATTCGGATTTGGGTTTACGTTCGGGTCAGTTACGGTTACAGAATGGGTTTCAGGAACAGAATCTCTCACCACAGTTGTGCCGTTA
>CAZRNW010000236.1:0-5996 GCA_964601535.1 uncultured Flavobacteriaceae bacterium | reverse complement strand
ATCATTACTTTTTTACTTCCGGCGCTTAATAATTTTCGAATTCGCTCTCTGGCCTGAGCGTCAAAAACCATTTTGTCAGTGTCAATGCTTATCGGACAAACTGTAATATTTCCTTTTGTCCGTATTTTTTCAACGAATTTCTTTGTATGAAGATTCGGTATTACCAAATGCGCTGATTTTTTTATTTGCAAAAATTCAAATTTTTTGAGTAAACGGTATTTCAGGCTGTTTCTTTTCCAGATATTAAAATCAACCATATACTCACTGTGAGGTTCGTAGCAGTAAATAATTAATTTTAAATTCAGGAGCTTTGATAATATATAACTGAACCCACCCGCTATAGCTAAAAAACCAAGGATAGCCACTGGTTTGTATTTCCATTTTATTTTAATAGCAATAAAAAAAGTGTGCAGAAAATTATAAACTTTCTTAATAAGCTTAAAATTACCGCTAAAATATTTTATGGGGTACCAATAAATATTTTCCGAAACCAACTCTTCTTTTTTTTCTTTTTGTTGTTCTGCATTTAAAAGATAGCCCTCGTGTTCATGAGTAAAGATGTGAAATACATAAACATCTTCCTCTTTTTGCAGCCTCCTTAAATAATTTAAAATAAGTCCTTTTATGAGCGGGTCTTCAAGACTCTCAAAAGTATAAATTATGATATGTTTTTTTCCCAATTTAATTCTTTAAAAACTTCTTAAGTACCTTGTTAATGGTGTTTAAAGGCGCTGTGAAAAAAGCAAGGGCCAGAAAATAGAGGCCTCTGCCTTTTTTATTTCCATCTTTCCACCAGCTTGCACCAACAATCAAATACATATTAGAGAAACATTTTCGCCTAAACGAACCTGATTTAAAATAATTATTTTCTTTATAAATGGCATAAGTTGTAAGGGCGTCCTTTTCCATCACCATCAAACTTTTACTCATGCTTCCGGGCAGTACTCTGTATATCCATAAAGCTTCATTTATTAGTTTGCCTTTAAATTTCGTGGCTAATTGAACTGTAAAATTCTGATCAGCAATTGTTGTTAAACGTTTATCAAACCTTATTCCTGAATCCAAACATTTTTTTCTGATTAGTAAATTACTGCTGGGGCCCGGAATTACTTCACCGTTCCATAAAAGCAAATCTTCAAGTATGTTAGTGTCTTTTCCAACAGGAGCCGGAATTTGGTTTTGCAAATTTTCATCGGCCTGCAACATATTACTAAATACGTAATCTATACCGGGATTGTTAATCAGACAATCTATTTTTTTCTGCAAATTATCCCTCAGCCAAACATCATCCGAATCTAAAAATGCAGCAAATTCTCCTTTTAAAGCCGCAATACCTTTATTTCTTGTTTCTGAAACGCCGGTATTTTCTTTTGTAATTACAGAAATCCGCTTGTCTTTAGTGGCATAATTATTAATTATATCGCCCGTATTATCTTTTGAACCGTCATTCACAATAATCATTTCCCAATTGTTATAAGATTGGTTCAGTACGGAATCGATTGTTTCAGAAATAAATTTCCCTGCGTTATAGGCCGGAATAATAATTGAAACCAGTCCTTTATTATTTAAAGCGTCCTGCATAATGGAAAATATTTCCTGAGCCTTTTACTATTTTAGATAAATTTACTGAAATTCTACCGAGGATGAACAAAAGCTTGTTTTTAAGGGATTCTCCTTTAAATTTAGAAGGAAAGGGGAACATTTGTTCTGCTATTTCGTAATTGATTTTTTTAAGGCCTTGCTTTTCAAACATTATCAGTTGCGAATGGCGATTGGTGAATGTTATGTGTTGCGGCGGATATGAATTTGATTTTTTTCCTTGCAGCTTCGAACACCATTTTATAAAAAAACGTGAAAGGCACATGTTTTTTTCGAGCGGACCATCAATGATAAAAATTGTTTCCGGGCGCGCATATTTTTTAATGGTATTTAAAAAGTGTGCGGGAACAACGGTGTGTTCCAAAACGTGTCCTAAATGTATTACGTCAAATTGTTTTCTGTTACTGAACATTTTTTCAAATTCTTCAAACGAATAGATGTCCAGATCAGTTTTACTTCTCAACAGTTTTGCAAAATCCCCGTCAAATTCAATGCCATAACAATTAAATCCAAATGATTTAGCATTATTCATGTAAAAACCGCTGCCACAACCAACATCCAACAGGGTTTTTCCATATTGACTATAATTGTATTTTTTAAAAAAATCGAGCTGGAATCCCTGGTGGTTATATTTCGGATAGTTTTTGGTGAATGTTAATTTTTCATTTTCCTTTAAAGCCAACAAATAGTGATGGTCCTCTGAACCATACATCAGTTTCATGTCATCTTCATTTGGTATAGGAGAAATTTGCGCGGAATGGCAATTACAGCATTCAAAATAATTAAATGTTTTATTATTAAATATGGTTGAGGGATAATAGTAAGGTTTAAAATCTTTTTCTCCGCAAATAAGACATTCCATTTAATTATTGAATAAATATTTATATTTCTCCCACATTATTTCTATCGCAAATTCCTCTCTGCAAATTGCGTAAGCTTTTTCTGCAATCAGCTTTCTGTCCGACTGCATCATAAAATTAATTCCTTCTGCTATATCTTCAGGGTTCTTGAACTTTGTTATATACACATTTTCCTTATGTGATAAAGCATCTCTTACTGCTCCAACGTGCGTGGAAATAATAGGCACTTTATTAAACATTGCTTCAACAAAAACAAATCCAAAAGCTTCCACTTCCGAAGCGTGAATAAAAATATCCATACTTTTATAGGCAGTAGCAATTTCAGTGAAATCAATTCTTCCCGTAAGGGTTATATTGTTTTCAAGGTTGTTCATTCTGATAAGTGAAGCTAATTCGTCTTTTTGCTGACCGGTACCGATAAAAAGAAAATGAAGATTTGGATATTTTTGCAAGGCAATTTTAGCTGCACTTATAATATACCGGTAGCCCTTAAGTTCGACGTACCTGCTAACTGATCCAACAACTATTTTATCTTTTAGATTATATTTGTGCTTAAAGGCTGTAACTTGTTCTGTTGTTGCGTTTGTAATTCCGGCTTCACTCATCCCGTGATGTATAATTTTTATTTTATTTACCGGAGGATTCTCATATTTCATGATCAATTCTTTGGTCTCGCCTGAACTTGGAATGATGTCAGTTGCATTCCAGTTTATAAACCTGTCTAGTTTAATATATTTCGGGAAATAAAGAATATGGAAGCCGGTATCTTGTTTTGTTGCGATTCTTTTTTTGACACCTGCCAAACGCGCTGCAAGTAATCCGGTAAGACTATCGTCGAATAGGTTAGTTTGAACCACATCCGGTTTTATTTGACGAAATAAGCGGAATAACTGAAAAGTTAACCGAATAAATTGTAGATACTTTGATTTTGCGTAATTAAAGTAAAACCAACGGACATCAATTCCCTCTTCACGGTAATATTTTGCCATTGATGTGTTCTCGGTGAGCAAAAAAACATAGGTTAATTTGAATTGCTTCTCTTTTTTATTCAATGCAGTAAACCACTTAAAGTAAGAGGGATCAGGACTGTTGGCAATTATCATTACGACGTGTTTCTGCATCTTAAGTTTTTCTTTTAGTTAAAATGCTTTCGTGTGAGAAAGATTCATTTGGCTTTAACGAAAGATTCAATGCATTTTCAATTAAAGTTAGTGCATTGGAAAAAGTATTTTGTTTGGCAAACTTAATACGTACCCCGGCTTTCTCTGCGGGTTCTCCGTTTTCAGAAAAAGCCTTCAGCATTTTAATTTCTTCATCAGAATTGTTGTTTAAGTAAAGACTGTTTTTCAGCTCATCACTCATATCCGAAAAATCGGTTCCGAAAATCGGTTTCCCTTGCGCAAGGTATTGAAGGAGCTTGTGGCTTGAAATATTATTTCCTTTATAAATTTTTTTGAAAATGAAACAAAAATCGGCGGCGCTCACATAATTTTTAATTTCGGCAGATTTTATCGGAGGAATCAAAACGATATTTTTAAGATTTTCTTTTTTGAATAAGGCTTTGAATTCATCACTTAATTGCCCAACTATAGTAAATTGAATGGAAGGAAAGGCTTTGAAAACTTTAAAATTAAAGTCAGCATCAATCCTCAAATCCATTTTACCTACAAAAACACCTTTTAACGGATTATTTCTCTTTGTTGATAAAGGAAGAAATTCATCGTCGGGTATGGCATGTGGCAAAACCGTAATATTATTAGTATACTTCGTGTATTTTTCTACAAATTTATCTGTCACGCAAAAAATATAATCTGCTTTTCCGGCAAGTAAGGCTTCTGAAGGAAATGAAAAAAAGTAATCGTCTACAGCATGAAAAATGATTAGTTTAGGTTCAAGTAATTCGGGAAATCCCAAACGGATAGGATCGAAGGTCCAGAAAATCACGTCACGGATATTTTTTTTAGCAAAAAAGTTCTTGAGTTTTTTTAAAATAAGTTTATCATTTAATTTCCAAAAATTAAGCAAACTCACCGGAAAAATATTCGGGTATTCAAGTACAGTAATATTTCCATGAATTTTAATTTCTTTTATTTCAGCGGTAAAAATATTCTTTAATGAAAAAGGTTTTGGCGGATTTAAAAAATACACTTTATTTTTCTTAGCCAATTCGAAAGCATAATTATGTTTCGAATACCAGATGTCTCCCCAGGCTTCGTTTGAAACTATAATAATATTCTGATTTTCAAGTTTCATCTTAACGGCCAAAAAGTTTCTTTAAGCGTTGAACAATTTTTTCGTGCCGGGTAAGGTAACTCGGATAAGCAAAATGAGAAACAGGTTTTTCTTTTATCCAATTATCAAACCATGCCTCTGTTATTTCAAATTTCTTAATAACATATGCTTTATCCTCCAATGTAGCTTTTGTTTCCCATGGTTTTTGTTTTAGCTCCTCAAGAGCTTCTTCACGGCTTATTTGTCCGGAGCAAATCACAGAAGATAAATGTGCCTTGCGCTTATCCACATTAAATTTTAAGGGCAAAATATAATTCTGGTAAAAACGTGTGAAAATAGATTCAGTATGTTTTCCTTCATAATCTACCCATCCGTATTCCTTAATCAAAATTTCTTTGGCTTTCGATTTATTGTAATCAACATAATTTAAAAGAGAATACTGTACGATGCGTTTTGTTTTATTAAGAAAATACTGATCGAAATAGCTCACAATCGGGTAACTCTTTATTTTTTTTGTTCCAAATGCTTTGTGAATGGCTTTTATATTTAAACCATCTAATTTCCAATGATACCATTGTTTTGGTAAGATACATTCAGTGGATGTGTTATGCCCGGTAAACACAAATTTTATTTTGTGTTTCTGACTTTGTTTGTAAAGCGTAGCAATAATTGCCTGATCGGTTACCAATTCAATATCAATTACTGATGCTTTCATGAAAGATAACTGTATATCCTTAAATTCTTCCCAGTCATTCACATAAGTAGATAAATCAAGTCCAAGTTTATTTACAACAACTTCAATGTTTTTTACAGCCAGCTCCGAATCCCATACGTTATCGTAATGAACTACAAGAGGTTTTAAACCGGCTTTTGCCAATAACTGTACAACATACATACTGTCAGCACCTCCGCTTACACCCACAATACAGTCGTATTTGCTGTTTCTCCTCTCTTTTTTTATTGTGGAGATAATCAAATTTAATTCAGCTTTTAGCTCCTCTGGTGATTTGGTGTTTTTCGATTGCTGCGCGAAATACCCGCTACAATAGTTGCAATATCCGTTTTTATCAAAGACGATGTTAACATCGTCATTTGTGTCCATAACACAACGGGAACACATTTTGTAATTTGGAAGGGAGTTCAAAACAACTATTTAAGGCAAATATAACCAAAAACGGGTATTTTTTGTAGTTTTGCATTGTCAAATGGCGACACAAATGAGTAAGAAAAAGGTTATTGTTACAGGAGGTATGGGATACATAGGGTCGCATACTATTGTAGATCTTTTAGAAAAGGGATTTGATG
>CAZRNW010000235.1:0-6029 GCA_964601535.1 uncultured Flavobacteriaceae bacterium | reverse complement strand
ATCCAAAGAAGGCTCCTCTGGCTAAAGGCGATGGATGTGCTGCAGTTAAAACCAAATGTTTATTGGAATCAATTAAAACAGTCTTTGCTTTAGCGTAATTTCCCCATAACAAAAAAACAAGGTTCTCTTTTTTATCCGATAATGTTTTAATAACCGCATCTGTAAATAATTCCCAGCCTTTATTTTGATGACTTCCTGCCGTGTTTGCCCTGACGGTTAAAGTAGCATTCAATAAAAACACACCCTGCTGTGCCCACTGTTCAAGATTACCGCTTTTGGGTATTTCACAACCTAAATCCGACTTCAATTCTTTAAAGATATTCACCAATGAGGGCGGTTGCCTTATCCCATCAGCTACCGAAAAACATAAGCCATTGGCCTGCCCTTCGCCATGGTAGGGGTCTTGTCCCAAAATCACCACTTTTACCTTATCAAAGGGGGTAAAATCAAAGGCAGCGAAAATGCGGTTTCCGGGAGGATAAACTACAAATTGCTTGCGTTCTTCGAGTAAAAAGCTCTTCAAATTGATGAAGTAATCCTTTTTAAACTCTTCATTAATAGCGTTTAACCATTTTTCCTCTATTTTGGGTGTAACCATAAGCGAATATATCCGCTATTTTAACAATGTGAAAAACATTTTTTTTATTATTTTTGATATAATCTTATATTTGACAAATAAACCCTAATAAATCATGAAAAAAGCTATCATTTTTGTTTCTGTTTTCGCTTTCGCAGCGGTACTTTTCTCTTCTTGCAAATCACACGAAAAGTGTCCTGCATACTCTAAAGTTAATACTCAAAACCAACATAACAAGATAGCTTAATTCTATCTTTTACCGCATTAAAAAAGCCCTGACGACAACGTCAGGGCTTTTGTGTTTAGCCCAATTAAAATTACCAAACAAATGTTATTACCTGCTTCAAATCGGGGTGCAGACTCTTAGCAACCGGACAAGTATGAGCGGCATGTTCGTACATTTTCTTCTCTTTATCTGTAAAGTTCTTTTTAGGCATTATTAATTTAACGTGTATTTCCCCAATCCTTCTTGGGTCGGGGTACATCACTTTGGTAACCTCAGCTATAGCACCATCTGTTTTGGTAATACCCTCTTTCATCGACACAATACCCATTACAGAAATCATACAACTTGCCAAAGCTGTTGCCACTAAATCAGTAGGTGAAAAGGCCTCGCCTTTGCCGTGGTTATCGGTTGGGGCATCTGTGATTATTGTATTTCCGCTCTTCAAATGAACCGCTTCGGTCCTTAATTCGCCGGGGTATTTAACTGTACTTGTTATCATTTTTAATGGTTTTTAGCTCTTAAACAAAGCTAGGTTTAAACCCTAAAATTATGTAATTTTGTTATAATGCTTTTTAAACGGATATTATTATTCTCAGTCGTGTTTTTGTCGCTCCATGCCTTTTCGCAAAGCACCTTGGAAGCGATTGAAAAAGGACAAGACGTGAATGTTTTGTTCCGTCATGAAGCTACTTTTAAAGTATTTGCCCATACCCGTGGTTTTGGCGTAGGTTACAGGCGCGCTAAACACTTATCAGCTAAAACAAAATCTTTGTTGGAGTTTGAAGGCATGACTTTAAAACATCCGAAAGAAATTAAAGTAAAGAGCACTGAAGAAAATGCTAAACGTTTTGTTTACGGGAAAATTAATAACGTAGCAACCCTCCGTGTTGGAACCGGAATTCAAAATGTAATTTTTAAACGCTCCGACAGGAAATCAATAGAAATCCGTTGTTCTTATGTAATTGGTGCGGCACTTGCTGTTGCCAAACCTTATTATGTTTTAGTTTACAGAGGGGTTGGACCAAACAGAGGAGCTGAATCTGTTCAATACGATGCGGAAAATTTTACCCAAGACAGCGTTGTTGGAAAAGGACCCTTTATCAATGGCATTGATGAAATAAAATTATATCCCGGCTTACACGGTAAATTAAATATGAGTTTTGAATATGCGCCCTACTCTTATTGGGTGCGCGCTATTGAAACCGGCGTTTCTTGCGATTATTATCCGAAAGCACTTCCAATTATGGCCAGAAATCCTGCCGAAAATGTAGTGGTAACATTTTATGTCGGATTTGTGTTCGGCAAAAAATGGTTTTAATGTGCCGCCTAGCTTAAAATGGAAACCGAAAACTTACAAGAAACCCGACCTAAAAAACCCGACTGGTTAAGAGTAAAATTACCAATTGGCGAAGAATATCTGAAAGTCCGCGGCATCGTAAGTAAACACAAACTACACACCATTTGCGAAAGCGGAAATTGTCCCAATATGGGCGAATGCTGGGGTGCAGGAACCGCAACTTTCATGATTCTGGGAAATATTTGCACACGCTCTTGCGGCTTCTGTGCTGTTGCAACAGGTAAACCAAAACCGGCAGATTGGGACGAACCTAAACGTGTTGCGAATTCTGTAAAATTAATGGGCGTTAAACATTGTGTGATTACTTCCGTTGATCGGGATGATTTAAAAGACGGCGGTTCTATTATTTGGGCAGAAACCATTAAAGAAATCAGAAGTATCAGTCCCGAAACAAAATTCGAATGTTTAATTCCTGACTTTGCAGGGAATTGGGAAAATCTTCAGCGAATCATTGATGTAAAACCAGATATTGTTTCACATAATATTGAAACGGTAAGAAGGCTAACCGCACAAGTCCGCATACAGGCGAAATACGACAGAAGTTTAGAAGTAATAAAACGACTGCACGATGCAGGAGTAAAAACAAAAAGCGGTTTAATGTTAGGTTTGGGTGAAACTGAAGAAGAAGTTTTACAAACCATTAATGATTTACGGAATGTAAATTGTGATGTGATGACCATCGGGCAATATTTACAGCCAACGCCAAAGCATTTGCCTGTTGCGCGTTTTGTGCATCCTGATGAATTTAAAAAATACAAAGAAATTGCCCTAGAAAAAGGATTCCGTTTTGTTGAGAGTGGTCCTTTAGTCCGCTCTTCTTATCACGCTGAAAAACATATTTTTTAATTTCTGTATGAGTAAGTATTTATTCGTTTTACTTATTTCGCTACTCACCTATTCTACTTCTTCCTTCTCACAAAGCAGGAAAGAAAAGAAACTCGCCGAAAAAAAACGTATTGAACACGAAAAGCAAAGAAAAAAAGAAGTGAAGGATAGTTTGCGTGCCGTAAAAAAAGCGCGCGGCGGTGTTCCCGAAAATATTCAGGTGTTTCCGAAAAACTTTTTATTTAAACCGAAACTGGTTTTCCCTGGCATTATCTTTAATGTGAGTAACCGCGACCATAACGGAGAAAGTTTTAACTGGAAACCCTCCATTCAGGCGGTAATCGGCGGGGCACTGCGAATTAAAAAGTTTTACATTTCAGCGGGTTACAGACTACCATCAGATGGTACGCACGAGAAAAAATTCGGTAAAACCACTTATCAGGATTATTATATTAATATACAAACCAGAATTGTAGCCTGGACTATTTTCTACAGGGATTACAAAGGATTTTATTTAGATAACTACAAGAAATTTTATCCGAACTGGAATGAAGATTCCTTGGGTTTTCCGCAATCGAAAAATCTTCACATTATTGAAGGCGGAATGAACCTTGGATTTAATTTCAATAAAAACTTTTCTTTAAATGCCGCTTTTGCGCAATCAGAACGGCAGAAAAAAAGTGCGGGTTCGTTTTTAATGAATGTTTCTGAGCGTTATCAGCGCATTGAAACCGACAGTAATATTGTGCCTGTAAACCAAAGCATAAATTATCCTAACCTGGATAAATTACAGGCGGGAGATTTTTTAACTACCATTTTAAGTTTAGGAGCGGGTTACCAGATTGTAATGGGTAAGAAATTTCATTTAACACCTGTAGTTTTGATTGGCAGCGGAATTCAAATCCAGAATTACCATCAGCCGGGAAGAAATATCTGGCGCTTGAATGTTCCTACTTATGTAAATGCCCGAGCACAATTCGGCTACAACGGTGATAATTTCTTTGCTAATATTATTTATGGTGCAGAATTTAATTCGGTACCAATAAAAGAAACACGTATGCGTTTATTTTACCAGGTGATTGAATTTGGGATGGGGATTAGGTTTTAATGGAAGATGTAATAGGGAGAATGGATAATGGATTTTTTCGTCCCACATCATCCCTCATCCATTTTACCTTTTACCTATCAAAAATCATTCGCGTCAATCAAATCCTGAATTTCGGAAGGTTTTAAGCTCTTAGGCATTTTCTTTTTATTGATTGGGATAGTACCGTTGCCGGGATTTACATTGTTATCGCCGGGGTCCATTGAATTATTCAAATCAACTGCCTCGTACATATTTTGGTTATTGTAATACGATTTGGTTCTGCCAATACGGAAAACTATTCCGGCGTTTATATAAACAGAATTTTTTGGAGCCGCTGCATAAAACTCTCCATACTGTGTTTTATTATTTTTATTGAAGTTGTTCGAATAGAAAGTAATTCCGTTTTTTGTTGTAAATCCGGTAGATAAATAAAAGTTGAACCATCTGCACGGAACAACATCCATTCTGAATCCGGTTAATAATTCGTAGCGGCCAAAGTGAATCACTTTTTCAGTCGAAATATTGGTGTTCTTGTAATAATTTCCGTTATAAACTGTATCTCGGTTCGAGAAATTAAATAATCCGCCTTGCGGTTTTGTATAAAGTGAAAGACGGAAAACATTTCCCAAAGGCAGATTCAAACTCATGTTGCGCGGGAATTGTATACTGAAATTAAGTCGGTCTAATTTTCCAAAACGCAAACCAACAAAAGGAAGATAAATCCGGTTACCCCATAAAAAAGATTTGGTTGCCCCTAATCTTAAATTGAATTTAGGTCCGGGCGAATAACTCCACAACAAAGTACCTGACATACGCCAGGTTCCTTTATCGCTGCTGCCTGCCGTTACATCCTGTGTAAGAAATGGGCAAGTCTCAATAAAAAAAATCGATTTTTTGCCGGTATTATAAATCGCCCTTATACCCATACCATATTTGGCAAGTGTATGCTGCGAAATACCTCTGAATTGCGGCTGTAAATAATAAGCCGTTCCCGCCAATAACATATGGAAATTTGAATTCACACTGCTGTCGCGGTTATATTTGTTTATAGTCAGCAAAGGCGAATAAAAACTAATAACACTTTGTGCAACTGCATAAGAGCCTAATTGTTTGCTGATGCGGCGGTTTGTATCTAAATCAACCGGAGGTTTGTAATAATAATCCGCAAAGACGGTATGAGCAAAAAAATGCTTTGGTTCTTTAGCTTTCTTTGTTTTTTTAGCTGTTGAATCCGTTTGGGCGTAAAATGAAGAACTGAGCCCTGTTAACAGGCTCAGCACTATCAAAGAAAATATTTTCGGTCGGCTTTTCACTAATCGCTTCCGTTACCCTTAAATATTTTAAGCACTTCCTTCTTGAACTCTTCTTCTGCTTTGCGCAGCAATCCTGTTTTTTTGGCGCCTAATATTTTTTTGAATTTATCGAAGTATTCCTTTTGCAAATCCACTTCGGTTTGGCGCAGTTTTAATTCCGCATTCAGGTAATCATCCGCTTCTTTATCGGTTTTAAAATCTGTTACATTGGCGTATTGCTGACGGAAATTTTTTCTTGCAAATTTTATTTTATCGTTGTACTCATTATATAATGGCCAGAAACTCTGGGCTTCAGTGGTAGTTAAATTTATTTTTTCGGTAATGAAAGAAACCTTGAGGGCTTCCACCTTATCCGCTTTACCCGGCTGTGCATACGATAGCTTTGTTGCGAATAGCGCAATCACCAAAACAAGTAAATATTTAAAATTAAATTTCATCTACTATATCGTTAACATCAACATTTTCCAAAACATAATCTTCGTTGTTCTTTTTATCCGATTGTGTTTCGTTTTCTTTTTTAGTTTGTTTTAAATTTTCCTGAAGACTTTTGCTTAATTTTTCAATATTAACCGATTCCATTAAAGCATCTTCATCCAGTGTGTTTAAATATTCCCCTTTAATAATATCCTGTTTTTGTAAGCAGG
>CAZRNW010000234.1:0-6046 GCA_964601535.1 uncultured Flavobacteriaceae bacterium | reverse complement strand
GTGGCAACCCGAAAGAAAAAGCATTATTGTAATTAAAAACAAAGCAACTTTCTGTAGTTTGTATTTTGATAAGGTTGTCTCAATAGCATTTAAAAAATGCTCCCATCTTCCTGCAGCTGTAGTATGCCTTAAACTATAACGCCCGCAAACCGGCGAAGTACTTAAATAATTCTGAATCTCATCTAAACTTTTATTGCTGAAATCAACCACAACTTTATTACAGGAATTACAATAACGCCCGCCTTTATCCGGAGTCATTTTTTGCCAGCTCTCACGGCAAGGGTTTTCTATATGAATTTTATTTTTTGAAATCAATGTTTAAGAAATGCTAATAATGCCTTCTGCCAAAAATTACTTGCCGCGTCCCTGAAGAACAATCAAAACTGTATGCACCAAAATTTTAAAATCCAGCAACAAACTCATGTTTTCTATATACAGAATATCAAATTTTAAACGGTCAATCATTTCATCTACATTTTCAGCGTAACCGTATTTTACTTGTCCCCACGATGTAATACCCGGGCGTACTTTTTGTAAATGTTTGTAATGTGGTGCACGCACAACAATCTGGTCGATGAAGTATTGTCTTTCAGGGCGTGGACCAACCAAGCTCATATCACCCATCAACACATTTAAAAACTGCGGCATTTCATCTAAGCGCACTTTACGCAAGAAACGGCCGAAGCCTGTAACACGGGGATCGGTTTCACTCGATAGGGCAGGGCCTGTTTTTTCTGCATCACAATACATGGTGCGGAATTTGTAAATATTAAAAGGTTGTCCATGTATACCGATACGTTCTTGTCTGAAAAATGCAGGACCGCGTGAAGTAATTTTTACAAGAATAATTAAAATAAGATAGAACCAGCTCAGGCCAACAAGTACAAGAACAGATAAGCTTACATCGATAAAACGCTTTACGGCCACTTGCCAGTCAGGTATAATCGTATTTTTTATTTCTATGAGTGGTGTTCCGAAAATGGAATTCATTTTTACCTGTCCTGATAAAATATCGTACATATCAGGAATGATTTTAATCACCAATCCTAAATCTCCAAGTTCATTCACAATTTGTTTCAGGTATTCATGTTCTTCCGTTTCGAGGGCGATGATGACTTCTTCAACATTATTTTCCTGAATAATTTTTTTGATATCGTGATATTCGCCTAAATGCGGTAAAGTTTTTTTCAATTCTTCAGAGTAACCGTTTTTCCCTTCAATATGTACAAAACCGATGAACGTATTTCCGATTCCTTTTTTAAGGGAGTTGATTTCGTTGAGTGTGCTTAATGCGCGTTCATTGCTTCCGATAATCACAGTACGGAAACCAAAATCGCGTTTACCAATCCGGTAATTGGTTATGCTCGATAAAATAAAACGGAGTATGGCTGTAAAAAGAAAGTGTAAGCCAAAGAGTGTAAAAAATAATTTGTAATAGAATTTGTAATTGGTCACATAATCATCAAGTAAAAGCACAAAGAACACAATAGTTACGCCCAATAAAGATACCATGAAGGTTTGTACAAATTCATTGATGCGTGAACGTCTTAATACATTATTGTAGGTTCCTACCAGATAATAAAACAACAACCACGCTGATGGAATAATGATAATGCTTTTGAAAAACTGCGCGTCAAAAAACACATCAGGCACCGAACCAATTTTTGCAGGATCAATTTTACTTTTGCGGTAAACATAAAATGCAGTCCATGCCGCTGCCGCCGAAAGCAAATCGAAGAAAATGTATTTAATGGTATGCAGCGTTTTGTTCAAACTAGTAACTAATTATTTTTAAATTATCAATCCAAAATTCGTTTACAGCAGTATTATCGTTTTTAAATGTGCGCACATACCATCCGCAATTGCCCTGAAGGTTACTAACTGCATCACTTAACCGGATGTAAATTTTGTTCCAGCCGTCAGTGCTATTAATTCCCAAAGCAGGCAAATACGAACTGCCATTGTAAACACCAAGTTCAAATCCTCCGGTGCATTTGTAATCCATTTCCAGATAAACAGGGGCGCCTGCTTTTGGAAGAGCGAATTGCGCTACCGATTCGAATTGTGCAACACGCCGGTTGTCATCAACAGCGAAGTACAAACATTTATTTCCTTCGAACACATCTGCCGAAGGATTTGTTGCTTTATTTAAAATAGTAAAAGTTGTATCGGTGTTATTTGATTTCTGAATACTTACTCCGGTTACAGTTCCGAAACCTTCAAAATTTTCAAGCCACCTGAAAACAGCATCCGGTTTATAGCGGAATTGAAAATTGCGGTTAACAATGGTGCCTGGATTCACAGCTGTATCAAGAAAAATAGCGCTGTAAAATTCGTATGGTCCTCGTGTGGCTGAAATCCCGTTATTTTTTATTCCAGGAAAAAAAGCGAGCTCTGTTGGTCCTGTTGAAGGAATCGGGAACATGTTCCCAATAGGATAAGCACCTTTAAATTTTCCGTTAACATAATACCAGATGTCGGTGATTTTACTGCTGCTTGTGCCTTGTAAAGTAGAGGTAACGGCAATATTTACACTTTCCGGTTTTATGAAAAACGCCTCTGGGGCTTTTTGTTTTTCTTTGTTACAACCGATAAAGAGAATAAGTAAAAATATCGCAAATAGCCTCATTAATTTTTTTAAGGCGCAAAAGTACGGTTGTTTTTAATTTTTCGGAAGCTATTTTGAGATCTGATGAAGTATTTTTTCGTCGATGATATGACCCAAATTCAAAACACCAATAGCGTCCTCAATTGTAACAACCGGCTTCGAGCCCGTTATTATACTATTATGAAACGCCAGCAACTCTTCTTTTATTGCGTTTGTTGGTAAAATAATAGGGTGTTGAAAACTCAGCTCTTTGTCAGGTAATTTGGTACCTGATTTAATAACTAAATTTTTAGAATTCTTGTCCGCATTTTTGATGTGGGTTATCTCAGTAATCTTGTTCAGCAGATCAATATTTACAATACTGCCTTCCTGGTAAATCTTTATGTTTCGTATATTGTTGGTTGACATACGATTAGCAGCTAAATTAGCAAGACATCCATTTTCAAATTCGATCCGTGTATTCACAAAATCAACTGTTTCACTTATGGTTTTGCTGCCAAAAGCTTGAATATTTTTGATGTTGCTGCCTACAATTTTTAGTAATAAATCGAGGTCATGTGTCATTAAATCGAGCGTTGCTGACACATCTGTTCCTCTCGGATTATATTGAGCAAGTCGATGAATTTCAATGAATTGAGGCTTCTTAATAAAAGGAATAGCTGAAATGAATGCGGGATTAAAACGTTCAACATGCCCAATCTGGATTTTCACCCCCGCTTCTTTTTCGAGCTGCATTAAAAGTTTAGCCTCATCAATGGTTGGGGTAATGGGTTTTTCAAGAAAAACATGTTTTCCTTTTTTAATGACTGCCGAAGCAATAGTGAAATGGGTGTTAGTTGGGGTTACAATAATAACCGCTTCGCAATCATCCATCAGGGCCTCAGCGGAAGGGTACGATTTTAGGTTGTATTGCTTTGAAATATTAATGGAAGTTTCTTTATCAATATCATAAAAACCGGCCAAGTCAAATTCTTTAGTCTCTAATAAAATCTTTAAATGAATTTTACCGAGATAACCAACACCAATTAAACCTGTTTTCAGCATCAAAAAAAAATTGAGTGCACAAAACTATTATTTAAAACACAATTGTTAGCAATAAAAATTTATTTTTTAAAAGAATGATGTTTATCCCTCTAATTTTGGCAGTTCAGGGAGGAAACAGAGTGTTTTATAAAGTCAGCAAAGAAGATGAATATTTATTCATGGGAAAGCGGAAACGGCTGGTAGAACAGTTGCGCGAGAAAGGCATTAGCAATACAGATGTGTTAAAAGCCATCGAAACAATTCCGCGCCATTTATTTTTTGATCAATCAACGGCCAGACCAGCAATGCTTGAACATGCTTATTCAGATAAAGCTTTACCGATTGGTGCCGGACAAACCATTTCGCATCCTTTTACTGTTGCATTTCAGACGGAGAAACTAGAGTTGAAGGCCGGTGATAAAGTTTTGGAAATAGGCACCGGTTGTGGTTATCAAACAGCGGTGTTGGCAGAAATGAAAGCGAAAGTATTTACCATTGAGCGTCAAAAAACCTTGTACGATAAAACAAAATTATTTCATCCTTATCTTGGTTACAAATCACTTCTTTTTTTTTACGGTGATGGCTATAAAGGCTTACCGCAACATGCACCTTTTGATAAAATTATTGTAACAGCAGGCGCACCTTACATACCTAATGATTTATTGATGCAATTAAAAGTTGGCGGTATTATTGTTATACCTATAGGTGAAGGAGATCAGCAAGAAATGAATGTGTTGAAAAAAAGTTCAGAGCAAGTATTTGAAAAACAGGTAATTGGAAAATTCAAGTTTGTTCCTATGTTACAAAACAAGGTATAACCCTTTAATTTAAAGCAATTTAACAAAAAGGTGTTTATAAACTGATATTCACAATAGTATTGGAATGCTAAAACGAGGTAAATTTGCTAAACATAAAAACTAAACAAAACAATTATGAAAAAATCAATCGCTCTATTGGCTTTAGCATTCGGTGTAACCGGTGCTTTTGCTCAAGACTTAACCTCGAAAAAGGGTGAGCCGATTCTACCGGAGGCCGAAGATTGGGCCATTGGTGTTGACGCCGTTCCTTTTTTAAACTATGCCGGTAATTTTATTGGCGGTAATGGTTCTAACTCTGCTCCAACCTGGAATAACTACGGAGCAAACAACACCATTGTTGCTAAAAAATTTACTGATGCTCAAAACGCTTACCGCGTAATCTTCAGATTGGGAATGAGAAACCAATCATTTAAAAACGAAGTATTGCAACCGGTTGCTTCAACTTCTGCTGCTGTTACTTTCCCTACAAAAGCTGGTGTTGTTGAAGACAAAGCTTCTCGCTCAAGTACTTTCATCGGTATCGGTGTAGGTATGGAAAAGCGTAAAGGAAAAACCCGTTTACAAGGTTTTTATGGTGCTGATGTTTTTATTTGGTATTCTTCTAGCAAGGATAAATTCAAATACGCTAACACTTTAGTTCAGCAAAATGCAACTGGTACACAAGACCCTGATGTAGATCCAAACAACTCGGCTTATTCTACTGACTGGAATTCTGTTGCTGCTTCTACTTTTACTACTTCTAACTTAGGTTCTGGTATTACTAATATTACCGGTGCTACAAGCTGGCGTAAACTTTCTGAGAAATCAGGTGGACAATTCGGTTTAGGTGTTCGCGCTTTTATCGGTGCTGAATACTTTGTTATGCCTAAAATTTCAATCGGTGGTGAATTCGGTTGGGGTCTTGGTTTAGCAATGAACTTGAAATCTAAAACTGTTTACGAAGCTGAAGGTTTAGATGCAGGTGGTGCTGAGCAAAAATCAGAAATCACAGTTACAGCAAAACGTGGTATGCAAATGATTTTGGATACTGACCGTAACGCTGCTAACTCTCCTTCTTACAACATCGCTCCATCAGGAACTTTACGTTTAAATTTCCATTTCTAGTCTAAAGACTATTTCTATATTAAGCCTCTGTAGCAATACAGGGGCTTTTTTTTTGCGGAGTAAACCAATCATTTGTTGCCGTTCATGTAAAAAATCACAAAAACATACATTTGTTATAAGGAATCGGTAATTTTGTATCTATGTTTTGGAGGTTCCTTATATTTTTCCTTATCATACTCGCCATTGAGGTTTATTTTTTACAAGCCGTAAAAACCTTTTCTCGCGATTTCTCTCCGCGTAACCGTACCAGATTAATGTATTTAGCTTATGCACTATTTTCTATACAGATATTGTTAGGTTTAGTAGCCATGTTTTATCCGCCGCCGGAGTGGTATGGCTTTTTCCGTTTCTTATCATCGATGTTCCTTGTGCTAACTGTATGTAAATTATTCGGAGTAAGTTTTTTATTAATAGATGATATCATCCGTTTATTCCGCTGGACATTTAAAATTTTGTTTAAAATTTGCAGTTCGTTGGAATCTATCTCCGTGTC
>CAZRNW010000233.1:0-6062 GCA_964601535.1 uncultured Flavobacteriaceae bacterium | reverse complement strand
TTTAGTACAGGTTCCGTTACTTCCCAGCCAGCCATAGGATGTAGAATGCCAGCTATAGCCATAGTTTTGACCTTTCGAAAAATTTAATAAGATTGCGAAAAACAAAAAAGTTAGACTTTTTTTCATGACAATTATTTTTAATTCTTAATAATCTTCGAAAAATAAACCGGTTTCCCATTCTCAACTACTCGGATAAAATAAATTCCGTTAGGTTCCCCGATTAAATTTATTTTGGTTTGGAGTTTAGTTAACGGTTCATTTTTTATCATTTGTCCTAAAGTATTATAAATTTCAACAGAAGTGCTTTCTCCTAATTTATTTAATGCGATGGTGAATTCCCCGCTATTCGGATTTGGGTAAATTCCAAAACCTGATAAACTGTTTTCAACTATGCCCGTACAAGCTGAAACAGTTATGGTTTGAGTCACAGTCTTATTGCAACCGTTATTATCTGTTAAGGTGGAAGTATACACCGTTGTTATAGTCGGACCAACTGTTATACTTTGTGAATTGGCCGATGTACTCCAAAGAAATGTGACTGGTGGTGTTCCGCCGCTGTGATTAGCAACTAATGTGGCCGAATTACCTGTGCATATAACCGAATTACTAGTGGCTATGTTCGCATTGAAAGGGGGGGGTTGTACAATAGTGAAGGAAGAAGTCCTGATACAATTATTGAAATCTGTGACGGTGTAAGTTATGGGCCCCGGACATAAATTATTCATAGATTGTGCAGGAGTATAAGTATACGGCGCAGTTCCACCAGTTGGTGTTAAGGTAAAACCACCTGTACATAAACCATTGCAAGTAACGCTTTGAACACTTGCAGTAATTAAAAGAGCCGATGGTTGAGAGATAGTTATGGAATTAACCGTTATGCAACCAACGTTGTCTGTAACTATCACCGAATACATTCCGGCGCATAAATTTGTGGTTGAAGATGGAGTAAAAGTATAGGGTGCAATCCCTCCGGAAACACTTGAAGTGATGCTTCCATTGCAAGCGTTGAAACAAGTATTCGGACTTGAAGTTAATGTCAACAGAAGATTGCTTACAATAATAGATTGAGAAGCAGTGCCTGAACAACCGGTTGCTGAGTAAGTACCGATAACACTATAATTAACAGAAGCGGTTGGACTCATAACAATACCCGAAGAGGTAGAGCCCGTGCTCCAACTATAAGTATCCGCCCCGCTAACAGAAAGCGTTGTGCTTTGTCCTGCACAAATCGTATTATTACTCACACTAACACTTAATGTTGGCGCTACTGTATTCTGATATACTGTAACAGTTGCAGTATTTGAAATACATCCGCTACTCGTACCTGTCAAAGAATAAACTCCCGCCGCATTTACAACAGGATTTGAAGTGTTGCCACCCGAAACAATTCCTGGGCCGCTCCATGTATAGGATGAAACGCCTGATCCGTTTAAATTTATTGTTGGGTTAAAACATGTTATTGTTGCCGAAGAAACCGCATTGGCTGTTGGAGTAATACCAACATAAATTGTGATTGGGGTCCTTGTGAGGCTAGGTGCGCATGTATAGTTTTCAGCAAAATAAGTATAAGTACCCGGCGATAACGTTGGTGTAATATATGTATTGCCTGTTCCGAGAACTACGGTTGATGTTGAAGATGGATACCAACTAATAGTTCCCGTAGCACTCGCGCTTAATGTTGTGCTTCCTCCGGAACAAAGAGTTGTGCTTGAAACAGGTGTTGTATTTATGGCAGGAGAACCTGGATTGCAGGAATATGTATAATTCCCTTCCCATGCTCCTATATCAGGTGTTGTTACATTTCTAATTGTTCCGCCAAAATCATCCGTAATACCTGTTCCCGGCATGCCGCCGCTTTCGGCAAATGTTGGAGTTGTTGTATTCAGATCAAGATAATTGCTGCTGGCACCAACTGTAGTCGTAAATGGTGTTAATTCAGTTGCCGAAAAATTTTCTCTAGGTGTTACAAAAGTTTGAAATGCCGGAAGCGATGGAATTTGATTTGTCCCATCAAAATAAATATAACGGTTCGGTCCCGGAGTGCCTGCGTAAAAAATATTATTATTAGATGTTGTAGTATAACTGCCAAATGCAGCATTACTTCTTCTGAATGCAACAATAGATCCTGTTCCTACAGGCGTACAATTATTTATGATAAGATTATTTTTTAAAATAAGTTGGCTTCCTGCCGACCCATTATAAGTTTGATACAAACCAACCGAACCGAAAGTACTTGTTGCTGTAGCCGTTGCATTGAGATAAACTGTATTGTGTGAAAGATTTATGATCGTATTCGCTGTATTGGTATTAAAAAAGATTCCAACTAAACAAGCGTTGCAATTAGCACTTGGTTGGCGTATATCGCCAATGAGGTTATTATAAATATTTAAAGTATTTGATGCGGCTCCCCAGATATCCATCCCATGAACAGCAGCACCTGTGGAATTGGTCTGCAAATTATAGATTTTATTTTTGTAACAATTGATCACACTTCCTGAACCAATAGATAATCCGGATACGCTTGACAAGCTTGTCAGTCCGTAAATAAGATTATTGTATACATCAATACTGGTGTTCGAATTTGCACCTATAGACATACCATAGGCCCCATTAGTACATGATAAATTATAGATCAAATTATCTTTAACAGAGCTGCCTGGTCCGCCGGCACCGCTTGTAATCCCATAGACAGTTAAACCATTAAAAGCTGATAAATTTGAAACTGTATTCGATCGTATAGTGTTAATGGCTGCGCTTTCAAATTCGCATCGAATGCCCCACAGATAACTTGCAGTGGTTGGTTGAATGAAATTAGAGAAGTTGTTATCATGTATTGTACGGCTTATGGAAGAACTGTTATTCCCCATATATCCATAGGTAAAGGCAGATTGATTATTCGTTACTGTGCCGGTTACGATGTTATGTCCAATATCAACAATTGAACTCCCACAAAAATTGCCAATAAAGTAAACGTTGCCTGCAACAGAAAGTGTTGATGAGCCGAGCGTATTATAACTTATATCGGTAACGGCAGAAGGACCCATAGAGTTATTAATGAAAGAAAGGCTATTGTTTGAGGTACTGGTAGGAAAAGTAAATGCCTGAAAGGTATTGCTCACAATAGAAAGTGTGCAGGTTGGTGTTGAGCCTGAGTTAGAAATACCTGAAACTCCTAAATTGGTAGCTAAAGAAGTTATAGTAATGTTGCTTACTAAATTGTTTTTGATATTGATAACAGAGTTAACAGCTCCCAGGTTATTAATAGAATAATAATTACCGGTGGTTGAAGCAGAACTGTTATTTGTAACTACATTGTTATTCATATTCAAAACATCACAGGAAGCAGTATTATAAATTCCGTAGAATATTCCTGAAGTAGCTGTTGCATAGGTGCAATTTGTTACAAGATTATTTGTAATTGTAATTGTGTTGGAAGAGGGCGTTGAGCCTGAAGCATTGTCTATCGCTGATACTGCTACTGTACTTGCACCGCATTTTACAGTTACGGTATTATTATTTATTGTAGTGTTAGCGCTAGGTGCAACATTCGTATAGATACCTTTTAAAATTGCGGGATGATTAAAACCTCCACCATTATTACTATTAACCACATTGTTTGATACATTCAGATCATATTGATTCTCGGTTTGAATACCAACTGCCTGAAAAGAAGCAGAGGACGCTCCTCCGAAATTCAATATCTGATTACCATTCGGAGTTATACTGCCACCAATGTCATTACCAAAATCGGCTAAGGTATACGGACTCGGTGCAGCATATCCATGCGAAACAATTCCCATATTACAATTTTGAATGGTATTGCTGTGAAATTTATTGTATGAATTTGTACCTGCCGCAGATGTAGGCGGAACAATAGCAATATGCGCATGGGCATAAGTACAAACTAATTCAATTCCTCTGGAACCAACCCCTGATGGCCAAGTACCGATACCATTATTTTTACGGTTGAGTGTAATAACACAATTTTTAATAGTATTATATTGACAGCCGTTGGTTTGACTTTGCTTGAAAAAACAAAAACCGAATTCCATGGTAGCCGGGTTGGTAGAATTGGTATCGAGGATGTCAATTCCGTCAAAGGTTATGTAATCCGAGCCACGGATAAGGAAAATACCGTCTTGTCTGACAGAGTTAGGAGTTGCCGTTCCGCCGCTATAAGCATATATTAACGGATTTGCACCGCTTCCGCTCTTTTGAAATGTAATCGGATTTGCACTTGTACCTGTTACGTTTACGCTATAACCGCCATATACAGCAGTTTCCGTATAATTGGCTGCAATATTTACTGTAACCGGACCATTTACGCCTTGTAAATTCAGATCGGTGATAGCTGCCGCCAGAGATGTATAAGTGCCGGGAACCGTTAGTGTGCCGGATAATTGTGCTTTCGTTTTTTGAAAAGAAAAAATAAGACTAAGTCCAAGTAGGGCATGAATTAAGTTTTGTTTAAATTTCATAAAACCAAAGTTATAAAAATCGATAACTTAAACAAACGAAATTCCAACTAAACTCAATCTAAATTCTCGAGCCAACGGCTCAAAAAACAATCGAAAACCTGATAATAACGGCCTTTTTCATCGTGGGCGGCAAATACGACTTCTTTACTTAATAAAGCATCTAATGCGCGCTGTACGTTGGCGGGTGTACCAATTTGATGCTGCATTAAAAATTGTTTGGCAGTAGGGTGATACACTTTTTCTTCTTTGGCAATCGCTTTTAATAAAAGCCACTGAACAGGTGATAAAATATTCCGGTAAATAAAATAATTGCTTTCATTCTCTTCTAAAATCTTTCCGCATTCTTCATGTACATGTTCTATATCAATTTCTTTAATTCCATTTTCAAAAACCCGTTTGCAAAGTGATTGCGTGTAATAAGTATGTCTGCGCGTCCATTCTAAAATAAAACGTATGGCTTCGTCGGTGATGTTTCTTTTACTCTTCTCAAAATTCTCCCTGATAAAATCAAAATAAACGCTTTCTTTTATCCCGCCTAATTGCAGCAAATCGAAATTGGTGAAAAATAATTGCTTGCCGTCGCTGAAAAAATCATTCAGTAAATATTCGTTGCTGCAGCTGAAAATAAAGGAAGTGTGTTTTAATTTTTGGGTAGCCTGCCGCAGAATTGAGATTGTGTTTTTCTCAGGATAATTTACAATTTGTTGGAATTCATCAATGGCAATTAAGATCTTCGAATTCTGTTTATCCAGAAAATCAAACAAGGATAACAGCAATTGCTCATTTTGTTTCGGTAAAGTAAAATCAAAATTAACAGGACTCTTATCAGGAAAAACATGAAGAATCGCTTCGTAAAGTGCTTTTGTAAATTCTTTTAGGTTTTCTGTGGCGTGGATGTCAACGTAAAGGCATTTAAATTCGTTATTGGCATTTAGTTTCAGGAAAGTTTTCCGGATGAGTGCCGTTTTTCCCATTCTGGCGGGTCCAAGTAATATTGTGTTAACCGTATTCCTAGCAATTGTAATTAAACGGATGCTTTCTTCTTCGAGTCCGCAAAACAGTCCTGGTTCAGGAGAAAAAGTGGTTATAAAAGGGTTTTTCAAAATCTCTGTAAAAATAGCATTTTATCAATTATATATAATACTTTATGTATAAAATGTATCTAAAACGAAAATTTATAGCTTTCTTTAATCAAGACTTTACGAAATCAAGCATCATTTTTTAGTATTGATAATCAATACATTATAAAAAATTAAAGGAAATCTAAAAATAAAACGATTTTTTAGGTAAAATATTCTGATTTTCTCCTTGTCACGCCCAATTATTTATCTATCTTTGCCCTCCCTAAAAAAGGGTAGAAGCTAAATTACAGAGTGAAAATTTAATAAATACAGAGGAGATAAAATGCCTACAATATCACAATTAGTAAGAAAAGGTCGCAAAAAACCGACCAACAAAAGTAAATCGGCTGCTTTAGACTCATGTCCACAGCGCCGTGGAGTTTGTACCCGTGTGTACACCACTACTCCCAAGAAACCTAACTCAGCAATGCGTAAGGTTGCAAAGGTACGTTTAACCAATAAG
>CAZRNW010000232.1:1467-6083 GCA_964601535.1 uncultured Flavobacteriaceae bacterium | reverse complement strand
TTTCGAGAAGTTTGTAGTAAAACAGTCGTACTTTTTTCTTTTACCTCAACTTTTCCGTCAGCGTGCTTAATTTCAACAGTACCTTGAATTAAGAGCGGGCCGTTTGCTGCGATTTCGATTTTAGTTTGATTTTCCATTATTTAGTTTTTTGATTGGTATAACTTAAGGCGCCTGAAGGACATTTATCAATTTGGTCTGTGATTTTTTTTGTTTCGGTGCTTCCTATTTTTATCCAGGGTCTTTCACGGGGATTAAAAACTTCGGGTAAATTCTTCCAGCAGAGCTTGGAGTGGGCGCAGAGTGAAGGTTTCCAGATAACTGTCAGCTCTTCACTGCTGTATTTATTGGTATCATCCATATTTTTTAAACCATCGGCACATCCATCAAAAGAACTTCAGTGTTATCAGACAATGAAGTAAGGCTTAATTTCTCAGTATTCCAAATACCAAGAGCATCGCGCTTGCTTAATTCATGTCCGTTAACAGTAATGCTGCCGTTGATAACGAAGGCATACACACCATTGTTTTTCTTTTTTACCGTATAATCAATGTTTTTTCCTTTTTCAAATTTTCCCAGATTAAACCAAGCATCTTGATGAATCCAGGAACCTTCGTCTTTTTCATCAGGTGAAATAATCTGACAAAATTTATTATCGTAGTTTTTTTCTTCGAGTTTCAATGTGTCATAACGGGGTTCCACATTTTTTTTATTGGGAAACACCCAGATTTGAAACAATTTAGCTTCTTCATCTTGTTTGGCATTCACTTCGCTGTGTGTAATGCCGCTTCCTGCGCTCATCACCTGTACTTCACCAACCTGAATTATTCCTTTGTTTCCCATGCTGTCCTGATGCTGTAAAGCGCCTTTCTGCATGATGGTGATTATTTCCATATTATCGTGCGGATGCATACCGAATCCCATGCCGCCGGCAATGCTATCATCGTTTAAAACACGCAGCATACCGAAATGTACTTTTGCGGGATTGTACCAGGAAGCAAATGAAAAAGAATGATAAGCATCTAACCAACCGTGGTTAGCATGACCGCGTTCTTCAGCTTTATGTACGACGTAATTCATAGTTTTGTTTTTATTTAGAATAAATAATGAAGGGTGCTTTGCTCTCCTTCATTACTTTTTTAATAATTTAAATGCATGTGCCCATTGATTTCCTAAAAATCCCGGGATACACCAGAGGATACATAGCGGTTCAATAGCGCGTGCGCCTTCTGCTTTGCCCATATCTTCAATTTCCCAGCCAAATTGGGTGAGAATTTCTTTTACTTCCTTTTTAGCGGAATCATCATTTCCGCAAATGAACATAGTTGGTTTTATACCGCCGAAATCAGGATTCACCATAAAAGCGCTGCCAACCGAATTAAAAGCTTTTACAAAATGCGCATCAGGGTAAGCGGCTTGTAATTGTTCCATGAAAGAACCTTTAAGGTCGGTGAAAAAATTCATAACGCCATTTACAGCCGGTACTTCTGAAATTGGATTCGTTGCATCAATCACGGTTTTGCCTTTTAAATTAGTTGCTCCTGCCATTTCCAAAGCTTGTTTAGCAACTGAACCTTTAACGGCGAGGACAATAACTCCTCCAAAGGAAGCTGCATCAGAAAAACTCCCGAGCTTTCCATTAGGATTTTGTTTTTGCCAATCTGCTAACTTGGAAACGTCGCGTGTTCCCATTGTAACTTCATAACCATGTTTAATAAAACCTGTAGCTAAAACTTTAGCCACAACGCCTGAACCTAATACGCCGACTTTTTTCATGAATTGAATTTTAAGAGGGAATAAAGGTAAAACAAAAAGGGGATTAAATTAATCCCCTTTGTTGTAAATAAACGTTAATTAATTATTGCTTAATGAATTTTTTGGTGACAAAGCCCTTGTCGTTCTTAATTTGCAGCAGATATACACCGCTGGTCAGTTCATCGATGTTGATAGAGGTTTGGTATAAATCCGAGATTTCTTTTTCGATTATAGTTTTTCCTAAAATATCTGTAATTACGATTTTTGAATTACCTAAACCGTTTTCTGATTTAATAAACAAAACGGAATTGGCGGGATTAGGATAAATGACAAATTGCTCGTCCATTATAGTTTCGTTAATGCCGATGTTTACACCCGAACAACCTTTTACGCCACGTTTATTAGATTATTAACGCTCGCCATATTTACATTACTTGTTGCAAAGCTATCTACCGACCAAACCTGTGCATATTCAATTTCTACACTTTGTTTAGCAGCTAAATCAAAAGGACCTGATGCAACAATATATCTTCGGTCGCCAGGTAAGTTCGGACCCGTAAATTCGGTCCAGCTTCCACAAGGTAAACCGGTGTAATTTTGCTGATAAACAAATTTAGTAGGAGTTGAACCTCCATATCCGTAACCGCCGCAGGTAAAATTGGTGCTGTCTTTCCATCTTCCGTTTAAAAAGTTATGGTATTGATATTTGTTTCCCGGATTAATACCACCGCCTGGACCGGGTCCGTTATTATAATAATCAAAAACATTCATTAAACATTCTTCTCCAACTTCATCGATTATTGTGTCATTATCATTATCTAGTCCATCGCCAGGTGCTGCAAGAGGGCCTTTTAATACCGTTGTTCCTATTGCGGGTGGGTAAAGGTTGTAACCAGACGCAATTCCATTATTCTCATCATCGGCATCAGAGTTATAACAAAAACCTAAATTATCTTCAACACTGCTTCCTATATAATCATCACCATAGTTTCCTAAATCAACATCTGTCCAAAAGCCTATTGAAACATCATGGTAATTATTATTGCTGCGGTTAAAAATTTTGTAATCATAAAAAGTAGTATAAGCTAATTCGTTTCTTCCGTTTAAAACACTGGTGCACATAAGCCATCGCTTGCACTTCTACACCAAAAGGTAAGCCGCCTGTTTCGGTATGCGGACCAAAATTATCATTGAAAATATAATATAAAGTCTGATCGCCTTTAATTTTTGGATAATCGCCACCAACTAAAGGATCGTAAATTCCATTATTGTTTACATCTACAAAGGGAGCTAGGTTTCTTGATTTGGCACCAGTTCCTTTTGCAGGCCAACTTAGAATATCTGCAGTTGGCGTGTAAGTGAGAGGAACATTTCCTAAGCTGAATTGATAAAGAAAAGTATTGATGTCATTGATATCCACCTTCCAGATTTTATCGTAATTAACTGCGGCAATTGTATCAATAAAAGCATTTGTAGTATCTAAAGGTCCGGGCCAAAAATCATTTCCGGCTTGTCGGTATGTTTGTGCAGCGGTGTGTAATTGATTGCTGGCATCTAATCCGCCAATCCATAAGGCTGCTGCAAATGCTGAATTAGGACTACCGTAAGGAAGTGAAGTTTTTGGCACTTCATATAAAGCATTTCCTGAACCCGCATAATCCCACCACATATCACCGCGGTTTGCAAGTCCGGCTTCAACTCTGTTATAATCTAAAAATTTAAAATTATCCTTTGTCATTCCTGAGCCTAGTCCGAATGTTGAATAGATTGAGTAATTTGTATAATCGAAAGAATGAATATTGGCAACTAAACTTGGCGTAGTAGTTACTACACCTGTAATAAATGTTTTGCCCGATGCGTCATTTACACATAGACTGCCGATTTTTACTGAGCTGGGAGGATAGTAGACATTATAATTGCCAAATGGTAAAAATTCAATTAAACAATTTGTCCCTCCACTAGTGCCAATGGTCATAACACCATTATTCGGTCCTTTAATAAGGAATTTATTAAAATTCAAGTATGCTCCTTGAAAGACCGGATATAAAGTACTGAAGTAAGTAAAATTAGTGTTGTCATATTTTACAATCCCATAATTAGTGTTCATCCATTTATTTCCTGAAGCATCAATATAGATTCCATAAAGCAAAGTGGCCGTTGATGAAGTAACAGCATTTGTATATGAGGTAGAAGTAAAAGTAGAATTAAGAACAAATTTCACAAGATTAATTCCGTATGTGAGCCAAAGCACATTTGGAGCTTCGGGCTCAATGTCTGTGATGCTTGTTATTGGTAATAAGGTATTAGCTTGATTGTAATTTGTGAAACTTATTCCATCCCATCTCGATAAACCTCCCGGCGTACCTATATATAACATGTTGTTATGAAATTCAAGACAATTAATAACATTACTTGGTAAGCCATTAGTCGTATTATAAACAGTGAAGCCGGAGCCATCATATTTAATTAGTCCAAGATTCGTTCCTATCCAAATATTACCCAAATTATCCTGTGCAAAACAATTTGCGCTGTTAATTGGCAAAGTAGGACTTGATGATTTGCTCCAAAAGGTCCAGGTGCTTGTTGAATTAGTATAAACGCCAAAAGAGGCAGCTGAAGAAATTAAACCGGAAGAAAATCCCACCCATTTATTACCAGCATTATCAATAAAAATACACTTTTCTGCTACAGGACTTGAGCCACTTGGTAAAGAAGCACTGAATGTTGTAAAACCATTTTGAGATGTTATGTTTTTTGCTGCAAAAAATAATAACAGAAGTATTAATTTTTTCATAAGAACGTGGATTTGTTGGTTTGTATATACAATTATACCACCGTTTTCTGCTAAAGGTTTATCACTTCTA
>CAZRNW010000232.1:318-1457 GCA_964601535.1 uncultured Flavobacteriaceae bacterium | reverse complement strand
GGTTTTTGCACAAGTGGACACAAATGAGTGAATCAGGCTAAATAAATCGTCAACCGTTAATCCGTCAATCACAAATTCTATTATCTTTGTAGTCCAAATTTTAAACGCTCGCGTTTGTAGGCGAGAAATAGTATGATAAAAGTAACACTCCCCGATGGTTCCGTTCGCGAATATCCAAAAGGAACCACATCAATGCAGGTAGCATTGAGCATCAGCGAAGGATTAGCAAGAAATGTTTTATCGGCAAAAGTAAACGGCGCTGTCATCGACGCGAACCGTCCGCTTCATTCCGATTGCACGCTAAGTTTATTAACATGGAACGACCTTGAAGGAAAAGAAACCATGTGGCACTCTTCCGCCCATTTAATGGCAGAAGCCATCGAAGGCATGTTTCCCGGCGCAAAATTTGCGATTGGTCCGCCCGTTGAAAATGGTTTTTATTACGACATCGATTTCGGTGATAAAGTTTTTTCACTCGACCATTTAGAACAGGTTGAGAAAAAAATGATTGAACTCGCATCGAAAAAAAACGAGTACATCCGCAAAGAAGTATCGAAAGCAGATGCCATAAAATATTTTACTGAAAAAGCTGATCCGTATAAATTAGAATTAATTGATGGCTTAGCTGATGGCACCATTACTTTTTATACTCAAGGTGATTTTACTGATTTGTGCCGTGGTCCGCATATTCCGAATACAGGATTTATTAAGGCTGTAAAATTATTGCGTGTTGCCGGTGCTTATTGGCGCGGTGATGAAAAAAATAAACAGTTAACCCGCGTTTACGGAATTACTTTCCCGAAAGAAAAAGAATTAAAAGAATATTTAACCCTCTTAGAGGAAGCAAAAAAACGTGACCACCGTAAACTCGGAAAAGAATTGGAATTATTTACTTTCTCAGAAAAAGTGGGAATGGGATTGCCATTATGGTTACCGAAAGGTGCGATGCTGCGTGAGCGATTAATTGCTTTCATGCAAAAAGCACAATTGAAATCAGGTTATTTACCTGTAGCAACGCCGCATATTGCATTGAAAGAGCTTTATGTTTGTTCCGGTCACTACGAAAAATACGGAGCAGATTCTTTTCAACCAATTAATACACCGCAAGAGGGAGAACAATTCTTTTTGAAACCGATGAA
>CAZRNW010000232.1:0-308 GCA_964601535.1 uncultured Flavobacteriaceae bacterium | reverse complement strand
AAAGATTTACCTGTGCGCTATGCTGAATTCGGAACTGTTTACCGTTACGAGCAGCACGGAGAGCTTCACGGTTTAACACGTGTGCGCGGATTTACACAAGATGATGCGCATTTATTTTGCAGGCCCGATCAGGTAAAAGAAGAATTTTGTAAAGTAATTGATTTGGTGCTGTATGTTTTTAATGCATTAGATTTTAAAGAGTACACGGCTCAAATTTCGTTACGCGACCCTGAAAATAAAACCAAATACATAGGCAGCGACGAAAACTGGAAATTGGCTGAACAGGCTATTATTGAGTCCGCCAAGGA